>DAIRDY010000145.1:0-5925 GCA_036795935.1 Moraxellaceae bacterium
GCGCTCGGCCCCACCGGCAGCGCCACGCTGGAAGCCGATGCGGCGCTCATCCGCGCCGGCCTCGACAGCCTGCCGTGAGCGGGCACCGGCCAATAATGGCGACCGGTGAAATGGACTTCTCCAGCGGCAATGCGGTAGGGCTTTTACCGCACGGGCTGCTGGCAACCTGGAATGATTTTCCTGATTAGACATCAAGATCACTTTCTAATTCGCGACGCACTCACTAGGATTCAGTGGCTCACTTCGATTCGCATAAAATAATTGCATAAAGTTTTCGACTTCATTTTCGATAACCCATTTAACGTTAGTCGCACAACTCGAAATCTCTAAAATCCTAAGAGGCAACCATGGAACTGAAGCAACTGAATGACCTGAAAACCAGACTCCTTGATGGGATGCGAACGTACATGGAGGACGTCGTAGCAGACGGAGACGATCCCGAATACACCGAGAACGACATTGACAAGTGCGACTCAATCATCGCCAGCTTCTTGGAAAACGTCTTGTCTTCTGGACCAGGCGCAGATGACGCTGTCATGAGCACAGTCAAGGAAACAGTTCTTAGCCTTAATGCACTAAATGAAGCCTGCGGCCACAGCCTCATCGAGACCGACCAGCGCGAGCAGATATGCGAGCTTATTATTCGGGCAGCCGCCGCCAGGGGCGTTGGTAGCGGTGACGACATCACAGAAGAGTGGCGGGATTGGTAGCTGCGATTGAGTCGGGAGACTTCACGTAGGGCTTTCTCTGACTGTAGGAAGGAAGCTCGACCTCTAACGACAGTGGTTCCCACGGGGAGATCACCCGTAAGTCTCAAACGATTAGATCAGGTCAGGCCAGATGCGATGGATCTAAGCACGTTAACCGGCATTACTGCCGCCCTTATGACAAGCATCTGGTCATGACCGCAGGCTTCACGGCATGCATTCTGCCACCTGTGGTCTACGCGCTGATTCAGCAATGACCCTCAACAAAAAGGCCGCGCAATGCGCGGCCTTTGCTTTTCCACCGTGCGGCGTCAGAGCGCCGGCACCAGCGTCATCTCGATCTGCCCCGCCGTGTGGTGCATGCGCAGGCGCAGCTCCTTGTCGCTGAGTGCGAGCACCTCGGTCTTGTAGGGCGTGCCACCCTCGATCAGCTTCAGCTCTTTTTCCGTGCCTTCCCAGGCGCCCACCACCGGGCGGCCGTTGGGCGAGGCCATCACCATGGTGCCTTCGGACAGGAAGACATAGAGCTGGCCGGGCGCCACGCCGTTCGACTCCTTCACTTCCCAGACACGGTTCACATGCGCGGGATGCCTGGCCGCGGCAGTGGCGCCAGCGTCGGCATTGTCCTTTTTCGAGCAGGCGGTGAGGGCGAGCAGTGCGGCGACCAGCAGCAGGGATTTGTTCAGCATGGGGGCAAGTCCTTTTCGTGAAGGCGTGTGGGGAATTCAGGCGGTGAACCAGCCGGGGTGGCGCAGCAGCCACTGCCGCACCTCGGCCAGGCGGCGCTCGGGGTCGTTTTCCTCGAGCAGGGACTGGCGCACGTCGAGGTCGAGCGGCAGCGACTCGGCCAGGCGCCATGCCAGGAGGCCGGCATCGGGCGCGGCCAGGCCCTGTTCGTCCAGCGCGTCGGCCAGTGGCTGCAGGTCGGCGGGCACCGGCACCCAGCGCTCGGCCGGCAGCGGCACGGCGCGCGCCATCATGAGGCCGTCGGGGTCGATGCGGAAGTCCTGCAGGCGCACGCGGTCTTCGGCATGCACCAGCACGCCCAGCGTGCCGTCGCGCTGGCTGACCATCTGCGTGAGGTAGGCGCGGCTGCCGATGTCATAGGTGAAGGCCGGTTCGCCAGCCTCGCGGCCTTCGCGGATGCGCACGATGACGAAGGGCTTGTCCTTGCCGCATTCGTCGACCAGCCGCCGGTAGCGCAGCTCGAAGATGCGCAGCGGCAGCTCGCCACCGGGGAAGAGCACGGCATGCAGCGGGAAGACGGGCAGTTCGGGAAACATGGCAACTCGCAGACGGGTGGGGTGCCTATGCTGCCCGCTGGCGCGCAGGCTGCCAACGGGTGGGGGTTGGACAGCGGGGCATTGAGTCCTGCCGCATCCCCCTGCCCGCTCGCGGGGAAAGGCATCCCTTGCCGCAGGTGAAGGCAAGGGCTCAGAAGTTGATGCCGAGGGCGAGGTAGAGCGCAAGGTCCTGGCGGTCGTTGACGGCGCCCAGCAGGTAGAGCGGGCCGACCACGGTGTCGGCGGCGAAATAGGCGCCGGCCGACCACGGCAGGTCGGCCGTGCGCGGCACGTCGAATCCGCCATTGGCCCAGCCGAAGCCGGCCTCGACCAGGCCGCCGGCATAAATGCCGCGCCCCACCATCGAGGGCAGGTCGCTGACGCGGCGGTAGGCCTCGGTGCGGACATAGAGCTGGTTGGGTGCCTCCAGCTCGCGCGGACCGTAGGCGCTCAAGTTGAACGGCCCGCCCAGCGTGAAGTGCTCGTGGAAAGGCGTGTCGGTGTCCAGGCTGCTGCCGCCGCGCGCCACCAGCAGCACCGAGTTGCGGCCGAAGCTGAAGGCCTGTCGCGCCTCCACGGCCAGGCGCTGGTAGTCCTCTTCGCCGCCCAGTGCCTCGCGGCTGCGAAAATAGTCGAAGCGCAGCAGCGTGCCCTGCTGCGGCAGTGCCACGTCATCGAGCTGGTCGTAGCTGGCGCGCAGCGTGTAGCCGCCACGGTCCTCGTCGTATTCGCCGTAGGGCAGGCCGGCGTCGGCACGCACTGCCAGCCGCCCGCCCACCACGCCGGCGCGGAACTCGCCCCAGCGCCCGAACACCGAGCCCAGCTCGAAGCCGGCTTCGGTGCTGCGCAATTCGTATTCGCGCAGGCTGCCGCTGACGTAGCTGTCACGGAAATCACGCTGGTAGCGCAGGAAGGGCGCCACGAAAAACTCCGACTGCAGGCGCAACGGCTGGTACCACTCGGTGGCCAGGCGCAGGTCGCGGCCGATTTCCAGTTCGGTGCGCCACTCGGCATCAAGGCGGTTCAGCCAGGCGCGGCGCAGCGAGGCCAGCGCGGAGAATTCCGCCTGCCCCTCGAAGTCGGCAAACAGCGACACGCCGAAGCGCACGAAATCGCGCCCCGGGCGCTCCTCGGGCAGGATGTGCAGTGCGGTGCCCGTATCGGTGTCGGTGTCAGCATCCGCGGCCGGCCGCAGCTCGTAGCCGATGCTGGTGAAATCGTTGCGCGCGTAGATGCGCTTGATGCCCTGGTGCAGCGCCGGCAGGTCCAGGGGCTGCCCCTTTTCCACTTCCAAGAGGCCGGCGAGCACGCGCGGATTCACCCAGCGCGTGCGCGCACTCTGCACCTGCGTGATCACCGGCGGCGGTGTGCGCCGCGCCGCCACTTGCGCCTGCCAGGCGGCATAGTCCGCCTCGCTGAGCTGGTAGGGGCGCAGCTGCTCGGCACGGGCCTCCACCGCCTTCTCGCCCTGTGCGATGAGCTCGCGCACCTTCACGAAATCGGCAGGTCCGTAACCGTCCAGTGCCGGCACGATGAACACGTCGCGCGGGGTGAGCGTGGCCAGCTCCTCGTTGACGCTGCGCTGCATGCTGACGCCGATCACCTGTGCACCAACGCTGAGGAAGGAGTCCAGTTCGTCGAGCTTGAACACCGGCGTCGACACGTCGACGGCAATCACCACGTCGCCGCAAAGCGCCCGTCCCTCGGACACCGGCAGGTTGTTGGCAATGCCGCCGTCGACCAGCAAATGGCCCTTGTAGGGGATGGCCGGAAACACGCCGGGCACCGTCATGCTGGCGCGCATGGCCTCGGCCACCATGCCCTCGCGCAGCAGCACGGCTTCGCCGGTGACGATGTCGGTGCCGACCGCGCGGTAGGGCACAGGCAGCGTGTCGAAGTCCTCGCTCCAGGCGGCGTGGGTCAGCTCGCGGAAGAACAGGCCGATGTTCTGCACGCCGGCCACGTTGCGCGGCGCCGACAGCCGGAGGTCGCGCAGCGTCAGCGTGAAATCGAAATAGTTGCGGTAGTCCTCGCGCTTGCGGAAATACGGCACGTCGCTGCGTCGCGGCTTGTCCGCGAACACATAGCGCCAGTCGGCCTCGACCACCCGGCGCTCGGCCTCGGCCACGGAGGTGCCGGAGGCGATGGTGCCGCCGGCAATGGCCCCCATGCTGGTGCCGACAATGCAGTCCCAGGGCACGCGCAGGCGCTCCAGCGCCTTGAACACACCGACATGGGCAAGACCGCGCGCGCCGCCGCCGGAGAGCACCAGCGCAACCTTCGGGCGCGCCGCCGTCGTGCCGGCGGCCAGCGCCTCGTAATCGGCCGGCCTGGGGGCGGCCGCCACGGGCAGGGCCACCGCCAGCCCGGCGGCGAGCAGCGTGCGGCGCAGGCGCACCGTCACACCGCCTCCAGCGCTTCGGCCAGGCGGCCGACCGCCACCACTTCCATGCCCTCGATGGCCTGCTTGGGCGCATTGCCACGGGGCACGATGGCGCGCGTGAAGCCGTGCTTGGCGGCCTCCTTCAGGCGCTCCTGGCCGTTGGTGACAGGGCGGATTTCGCCGGACAAACCCACTTCGCCGAACACCACGAGATCGGTGGGCAGGGACTGCCCGCGCAGGCTCGATGTCACGGCGAGCAGCAGCGCAAGGTCGGAGCCGGTTTCCAGCACCTTCACGCCACCGACGACGTTGACGAACACGTCCTGGCCAACGGTGGCGATGCCGCCATGGCGGTGCAGCACGGCCAGCAGCATGGCGAGGCGGTTCTGGTCGAGACCGACGGCAACGCGGCGCGGATTGCCGTAGGACTCGTCGACCAGCGCCTGCACTTCCACCAAGAGCGGCCGCGTGCCTTCGCGCGTGACCATGACGATGGAACCGGGAATCGGCTCGCTGTGCCGCGACAGGAAAATCGCCGAGGGGTTGTTCACCTCGCGCAGGCCGCGGTCGGTCATCGCGAACACGCCCAGCTCGTTGACCGCACCGAAGCGGTTCTTCACCGCGCGGATGACGCGGAAGCGCGAGTCGGCCTCGCCCTCGAAGTACAGCACGCAGTCGACCATGTGCTCGAGCACGCGCGGCCCGGCCAGCGCGCCCTCCTTGGTGACATGGCCGACGAGGAAGAGCGCGCAGCCGGAGTGCTTGGCATAGCGCGTGAGCAGCGCCGCCGACTCGCGGATCTGCGACACGCCACCGGGCGCCGACTGCAGGGCCTCGGTCCAGAGGGTCTGGATGGAGTCGACCACCAGCACGCGCGGCTGCTGTTCACGTGCGGTGGCGATGATGTTCTCGACGCAGGTTTCCGCCATCAGGTTGAGACGGTCCACTGGCAGCTCCAGCCGGCGCGCGCGCATGGCCACCTGGCCCAGCGACTCTTCGCCGGTGACATAGAGCGCGGGCAGGGTTTGCGCGAGATGGGTCAGCGTCTGCAAGAGGATGGTGGACTTGCCGATGCCGGGGTCGCCGCCGATGAGCACCACCGAGCCGGCCACGAGGCCGCCGCCCAGCACACGGTCCAGCTCGGACAGGCCCGAGGGCACGCGCGCCTCGGCATCGGCCTTGACGTCGGCGAGGCGGGTGACGGTGGCGGCCTGGCCGGCATAGCCGCCGGCACGCGGGCCCTTGGGCGCCGCCTCGCGCACGATCTCGGTGAGGGTGTTCCAGGCCCCGCATTCGCCGCACTGGCCGGCCCACTTGGGGAATTCCGCGCCACAGTCGCTGCAGGCGTACAGGTTCTTGTTCTTGCTCATGGGCATTCCGGGGCGGTCGCAACAGCCCCGGATTGTAGGCATGGCCGCCGGGAAAAGGCAGCGCAACCGCGTGCTCGCAAGACCAGCCGCCAGCCGCCAGCCGAACATGCCGACAGCCGCACCGGTGGCGGGGCAAATAGAAAGGAAATTACATATTTGACTCCCTGTCGCCCCTGCGAAGG
>DAIRDY010000146.1:0-5921 GCA_036795935.1 Moraxellaceae bacterium
CTCGGGGGTGAATTGGACTCTAAAGTCAGGTGCTACTCAAAGCGGGGGGACGTCGCTTCGGTAATCCCACCTTTTTTCACTGCCGCCAGAGGTAGAGGCCAGGCGGCCAGCCCGCCTCCCAATCTGCACTACACCTATGCATAGCCCCCACCGGAGCCATGCATGTCCGCCACCACCCGCCCCCTCCTGCTGCTGATCGCGCTCGTGCTGCTGGCGGGCTGCGCGGCGCGGCGTCCGGCGCCGCTGCCCGAGGGCGCGGACGCGCTGGCCGGCAGTGCGCGCAAGGCCTTCGTGCAGGGCTATGCCGCGGCCACCGGCGGCCAGCCGGCGCTGGCCCTGCAGCACTTTGCGCAGGCACGGCGACAGGCGCCGGCACATCCGCCCTTGCTGCTGAACATCGCGCTGGCGCATGACGCGCTCGGCCAGCCGGCCGCGGCGGCGGGCTGGTTCAATGCCTGGCTGGCAACGCCGGCGGGCGGGCCGCGCCGGGCGGACGTGGAGTTGCGCTACCGGCAGGCGCTGGCGGCGGCGCGCCGCGCGGACACCGCCCTGCTGCAGGCCGGCCTGCGCGCGCTGTTCAACGAGCTGCCCGGGCTGCCGGCGGCGCGCCAGCAGCAGCGCCTGCGCCGCATGGCGCTGGACATGGCCGTCGCGGGCGACATCTACGGCGCGCTGCAACTGCTGGCCGAGGCGGCGAAGCCGGGCAGCGGCCTGCACCCGGGCGACGCGGCGGCGCTCGACGACCTGCGCGACGAAGCCTGGCGCCAGCATGCGCTGCTGCTGGCCTGGACCGGCCAGGGCGCGGCGGCGGAGCGGGCGCGCGCCAACATCGGCGCACCGGCGCTGAAGCGCGACTTCTGGTGGCGGCTGGCCACCGACAGCCCCCGCGAACTGGCCCGCCTGCCGCCGGCACTGCGCCGCGAGGGCGCCTGGCTGGCGCGGCTGGCCGAACAGTCCGCGCCGGAGGCCGCCGAGCGCGAGCGCCTGGGCGAGCACAACCGGCGGCGACCGCCCCCGGCACGGCCGCCGGTGCTGGCGCGCAGCCTGCAACTGGCGGAGCTGCTGGCGGCGGCCGCGGCAGCGCCCGCCGCCGGCGAGCCGCCGGAGGCCGCCCTCAGGGCCGCACTGGCCCGGCAGCAACTGCTGTTCCTGCTGGAGGCGCTGGCCGCCGAACGCGGCCTCGGGCAGCCCCGGCAGCCGCCACGCCCGTCCCGGCTGGCGGCCCGGGACTGAGCACCGGCGTCCCGCCTGTCACACCCGGGCGGCGTCCTCTACAATCCCGGACTTTCCCGGTACAGCGAGCCTTAAGCCCGTGAGCAACCCGCCCTTCCAGGACACCATGTCGGAACAGTACGTGCACTGGTTCCGCAACTCGGCCCCCTACATCAACACCCACCGCGGCAAGACCTTCGTGCTGCTGTTCGGTGGCGAGGCGGTCAACCACGAGAACTTCCGCAACATCGTGCACGACATCGCGCTGCTGCACTCGCTCGGCATCCGCCTGGTGCTGGTCCATGGCGCGCGCCCGCAGATCGACGAGAACCTGGTCGAGAACGGCCTGACCACGCCCTTCCACAACGGCCTGCGCGTGACCACGCGCGAAGCCCTGCGCTGCGTGCTCGATGCCGTCGGCTCCATCCGCCTGGAAATCGAGGCGCTCTTGTCCATGGGCCTGGCCAATTCGCCGATGTTCGGCGCGCGCATCGACGCCGTGTCCGGCAACTTCGTCACCGCCAAGCCCTATGGCGTGCGCGACGGCGTGGACTACTGCCTGACCGGCGAAGTGCGCAGCATCGACGAGGAAGCCATCGGCAAGAACCTGGCGAACCGCCACATCGTCATCCTCGGCCCGACCGGCTACTCCACCACCGGCGAAGTCTTCAACCTGCTGGCCGAAGACGTGGCGGTGAGCACCGCCATCGCGCTCAAGGCCGACAAGCTGATCTGCCTGGGCGAGCACGACGGCATCCAGGGCGACGACGCGCGCCTGTTGCGCGAAATGATTCCCAACGAAGTGGACCAGTACCTGCGCGGCAAGAAGCTGGACACCGAACTCCTGCGCTACATGAACGCCGCCAGCGCCGCCTGCCGCGAAGGCGTGAAGCGCGTGCACATCATTTCCTATGTGCGCGACGGCGCGCTGCTGCAGGAGCTGTTCACGCGCGACGGCTCGGGCACGCTGATCACGCACGACCCCTATGAAGAAATCCGCGAAGCGGAAATCGAGGACATCGGCGGCATGCTGGAGCTGATGCGGCCGCTGGAAGAGGAAGGCATCCTGGTGCGCCGCTCGCGCGAGCGCCTGGAAACCGAGATCAACCATTTCGTGGTGATCGAGCGCGACGGCATGATCGTCGGCTGCGCGGCGCTCTACCCGCTGCCGCAGGACGAGAAAAATCCGGCCTCGGGCGAGATTGCCTGCGTGGCGGTGCATTCCAATTACCGCAACGGCGACCGCGGCACCGAGCTGCTGGAGTACCTGGAAAAGCGCGCCGCGGGCAAGGGCCTGCGCAAGCTGTTCGTGCTGACCACGCGCACGGCGCTGTGGTTCATCGAGCACGGCTTCAAGCAGGCCTCGGTGGACGACCTGCCGACCGAGCGCAAGGCGCTGTACAACTTCCAGCGCAATTCGCAGGTGTTCAGCAAGAACCTTTGAGCGCGCCTCTCCTGCGGGAAGCGCCCCGACAGCAAACCTGCCACCGACCCACATCACGATTCACGATTCACATCTTCGCCACAGGACCCCGATCATGAGCGACACCGAGAACAAGAACCTCCGCAAGTATTCCTCGCAGGTGGTGGACGGCATCGAGGCCGCGCCCGGCCGTGCCATGCTGCGCGCCGTCGGCTTCACCGATGACGACTTCAAGAAGCCGCAGATCGGCATTGCCAGCACCTGGGCCATGGTCACGCCCTGCAACATGCACATCAACAAGCTGGCGGAAGAAGCCGGTCGCGGCGCCGACGCCGCCGGCGGCAAGAGCGTGATCTTCAACACCATCACCATCTCCGACGGCATCGCCAACGGCACCGAAGGCATGAAGTACTCGCTGGTGTCGCGCGAGGTGATCGCCGACTCCATCGAGACCGTGGTCGGCTGCGAAGGCTTCGACGGCCTGGTGGCCGTGGGCGGCTGCGACAAGAACATGCCCGGCTGCATCATCGGCATGGCGCGCCTGAACCGTCCGGCCATCTTTGTCTATGGCGGCACCATCAAGCCGGGTTATGGCCACACCGACATCATTTCGGTGTTCGAGGCCGTGGGCCAGAACGCGCGCGGCGACATCAACGAAATCCAGGTGAAGCAGATCGAAGAGACGGCGATTCCGGGCCCGGGCTCCTGCGGCGGCATGTACACCGCCAACACCATGGCCAGCGCCATTGAAGCGCTCGGCATGTCGCTGCCGGGTTCGTCGGCACAGGATGCCATCGGCAACGACAAGGCCTCGGACTGCTACCGTGCCGGCCAGCAGGTGATGGAACTGCTGAAGCTGGACCTGAAGCCGCGCGACATCATGACGAAGAAGGCGTTCGAGAACGCCATCCGCGTGGTGATCGCGCTCGGCGGCTCGACCAATGCCGTGCTGCACCTGATCGCCATGGCCAATGCCTGCGAAGTGGACCTCACGCTCGACGACTTCGTTCGCCTCGGCAAGATCACGCCGCTGGTGGCCGACCTGCGCCCCTCGGGCAAATACATGATGAGCGAACTGGTCGCCATCGGCGGCATCCAGCCGCTGATGAAGCGCATGCTCGACGCCGGCATGCTGCACGGTGACGTGATCACCGTCACCGGCAAGACCATGGCCGAAAACCTGGCCAGCGTGCCGGACTATCCGGAAGGCCAGCAGGTGATCTATCCCTTCGACAAGCCGATCAAGAAGGACTCGCACCTCGTGATCCTGAACGGCAACCTCGCGCCCACCGGCGCGGTGGCCAAGATCACCGGCAAGGAAGGCCTGCGCTTCGAAGGCACGGCGCGCGTCTATCACGGCGAGGAAGATGCGCTCGCCGGCATCCTGAACGGCGAAGTGAAGGCCGGCGAAGTGATCGTGATCCGCTACGAAGGCCCCAAGGGTGGCCCCGGCATGCGTGAAATGCTCTCGCCCACCTCGGCGGTGATGGGCAAGGGCCTCGGCAAGGAAGTGGCGCTGATCACCGACGGCCGCTTCTCCGGCGGCAGCCACGGTTTCGTGGTCGGCCATGTCACGCCGGAAGCCTTCGACGGCGGCCCGATCGCGCTGATCGAGAACGGCGACCGCATCACCATCGATGCCGAGACGCGCGAGATCAGCCTCGGCGTCAGCGAGGCCGACCTCGCCGCGCGCCGCGCGAAGTGGCAGCGCCCGGCGCCGAAGTACACGCGCGGCGTGCTGGCCAAGTACGCGAAGACGGTGAGCAGCGCCTCCGAAGGTGCCGTCACCGACAAGTACCTCTGACCACACAACGGGCGCTGATGGCGCCCGTTGTTTTTTGCACGCCAGGAGCCCGCCATGCCGCTCGCCAAACGCCTGCAACCGCATCTGGCCGCCACGCTGACCAGCGCGCGCACGCGCACGCTGCTGCGCCGGCTGCAGGAAGCCAAGCGGGTGCTGGGCGCGCAGCCGCATGTGCTCACTGCCTGGCTGGCCGCGGACGATCCGTACAGCTACCTGCTGCTGCAACTGCTGCCGCGCGTCTGTGCGCACTTCGACGTGACGCTGCGCCTTGAGTGGCTGGCCGGCAGCGAGGCCGCCACGGTGCCGGAGCCGGAGAAGCTCGCCGCCTATGCGCGCATGGATGCGCTGCGGCTGGCGCGCTTCCACGAGCTGGATTTCCCGGCACAGGCTGCGGCGCCGAATGCGGAAACCGCCGCCGCCATCACCCGCCAGCTGCTGGCCGCCGGCACGCTGGCCAGCGACGCGCAGCTGACACTGGCCCGGCAACTGCTGGCCGCGCTCTGGCACGGCCAGAACGGCAAGCTCGCCACGCTGGCCGCGCGTTTTCCCGCCCTGCCGGACACCCGGGCGGCGGCCGCGCTGGCCGCCAGCCGTGAACGACTGACCGCCGCCGGGCACTACCTGCCCGGCATGCTGCACTATGGCGGCGAGTGGTACTGGGGGGTGGACCGGCTGCCGCATCTGGCCGAGCGCCTGCAGGCGCTCGGCGTCGCGCGCGTGGCCCACGGCTTCGTGCTCAACGAGACTGCGCCACAGCTCGAGGCCGATTTCCTCGTCAATGACCACCGGCGCCTGGCACGGCTGCGCGCGCAGAACCTGACGCTGGATTTCTACTTTTCCTTCCGCAGCCCCTATTCCTATCTGGCGCTTTCGCGCGTGTTCGCACTGGCCGACCACTACGGCCTCGCGCTGCGCATCCGGCCGGTGCTGCCGATGGTGATGCGCGGCCTGCCGGTGCCCCGCGAGAAGCGCCTGTACATCCTGCTCGATGCCGCGCGCGAGGCCGGCCGCCTCGGCATTCCCTTCGGCCGCGTCTGCGACCCGGTGGGCGCCGGCGTGGAGCGCTGCATGGCGCTGTTCCCGCTGGCGCTCGCCGCCGGCCGCGAGCGCGCGTTCCTGCTCGCCGTCGCCCGCGGCATCTGGGCCGAGGGGGCGGATGTCACGCGTGATGACGTGCTGCTCAGCCTGTGCGCCCGGGCCGGCCTCCCCCTTTCCGCGACGACGCAGGCCACCGCCCTGGCCGACGACAGCTGGCGGGCGCTGGCCGAGGCCAACCGCCAGGCGCTGGACGCGCTCGGGCTCTGGGGCGTGCCGGTGCTGCACCTGCAGCTGCCGGACGGCGACTGCCGCTGCTGGGGCCAGGACCGGCTGTGGGCGCTGGAGGCTGCCCTGGGGGATGTGGCCGCATTGCCGGCAGGCGCTGTGCCTGCAACCAATGCCCCGGCAGCCCGCTGAGCCGGCGCTCCCGACCCTCCTCTCCCC
>DAIRDY010000147.1:0-5909 GCA_036795935.1 Moraxellaceae bacterium
AACTGCTCGGCCAGGTACAGGCCCATGTCCAGCCCGTCCTTGTCGTCGAGGCCGTTGAAGATGCCGAGCGGCGAGATGCGGATGCCGACATGGGCGGCATCCCAGGCGCCGATGGCGGCATCCAGCGCTTCCAGCGTCAGGCGCGCGCGGTTCTCGATACTGCCGCCATAGGCATCGGTGCGCTGGTTGCTGACAGCGGACTGGAACTGGTGCAGCAGGTAGCCGTGGGCGGCATGGATCTCGACCATGTCGAAGCCGGCCTCGCGGGCGTTCACGGTGGCGCGGCGGTAGTCGTCGACCACGCCCGGGATTTCCTCGATCGTGAGCGCGCGCGGGGTGTCGCAGTCCACGCGCTTGGGGCGGCCGTCGGGGCCGCGCACGGTGGTGCGGTTCTCGTAGGGGATGGCCGAGGCCGACACCGGCAACTGCTCGCCGGGCTGCAGGCTGTGGTGGGACACGCGGCCGACATGCCAGAGCTGGGCGGCGATATGGCCGCCGGCGGCATGCACGGCATCGGTGATGGCACGCCAGCCCTGTACCTGCTCGGCGCTGTAGATGCCCGGGGTGTCCATGTAGCCCTTGCCCTGCGGCGAGATCTGCGTGGCCTCGGAGATGATCAGGCCGGCGCTGGCGCGCTGGGTGTAGTAGGTCTGCATCAGGGCATTCGGCACATCGCCCGGCGGCGTGGCACGCATGCGGGTGAGCGGCGCCATGAAGACGCGGTTGGGCAGGGTAAGGGCCCCGATCGTGACGGGAGTGAACAGCTGGCCGGACATGGCTACCTCGCGTTGGCGGTGTGGGGAAACGGTGCCCGGGCACTGGCGGCCTGGCAATGACACAGGCCGCGAAGGACTGGGCACCGGACAACCGATGTTTATTAGACCGGTCGTCTAGTTTGCTTCTTCAAAAAAACGGGCCTCCGCCCGGATCGTGTTCCCGGCCCTGCCTGGGCCGGGGTATTGCCTCTTGCCGGTGGCCTGCGGGATGGACCGATCCGCACAGGCCGGCCGACATCTGGCGCCGTCGTGCGGATACATCCGTATCGACGACGCCCGCTGCTAGCTGCATTCCCGGATATTAAGTCGTACGGTCGTGCCGTTACTGCAGCGGCGGCGCCAGCAGCACCTCGGTCTGCTGCAGCGCATGGCGCAGCGGCTCGCCGCTGCGCTGCACCTTGGCCAGCAGCTCGGCGCCGGTCCACAGCGTGTACAGCGTGGCCGCCAGGGCCTCCGCGTCGAGCGCGGGATGCAGCGACCCGTCAGCCTGGCCGGCGCGGATGGCCCCGGCCAGCCGGGTACGGATGCCGGCCATGCCGGCAGCCAGCGCCTCGCGCATGGGTTCGGACAGGTCGGCCACCTCGCCGGAGAGCTTCACCGCAAGGCAGGCCTGCTGGCAGTTGCCGCCCTCATGCCGGGCCCAGCGCGCGTAGTAGTCCAGCAGGCAGGCACGGGCGGTGGCGCCGGGCCGCTCCAGCAGCACCTCGAGCTGGCTGTCGTAACGCGCGAAGTAGCGCGCCAGCATCTCGGCCCCGAAGGCCTCCTTGGACTTGAAGTAGTGATAGAACGAGCCCTTGGGCACGCCCGCCTCACCCAGGATTTCGGCCAGGCCGACGGCCGCAAAGCCCTTGCCGCGGATCACGGCTTCGCCGGTGGCGAGCAGGTGGTCGCGGGTGTCGGGACGGGACGGGTCGTGGGACATGGGCTGGCTCCGTGGGCCGGCGGCGGAATGACGGGGACTCTAGTAGACCGACCGTCTAGCAAGCAAGAAGACAGCGGTGATGACCCGACGGGTGGTTGCAGCGCCTTGCTCAGGAGGCAGGAACAAAAGGCGCCAGGTCACGGACTTGGACCACCGAAAACCCTGCGGGTCGCGAGGCGCCATATCCGGGCGGAGAGACCCGTCAGCGCCCGGCGGAAGCGCCTGCGGGCTCTTCAATGCATCCGCAGCTACAGGCCATAGCCCGGCGCCGTGTCAGGCGCTGCGGCCCTCGCCCTCCTTCAGCACCCAGAAGCGCGACGGCTCGGTGTGGTGGGCGGCCAGCGCCAGTTGCAGGTCGATCACCGGCTGGCCGATGGACTCGTCGGTGAGCTGGAAGGTGTTGAAGTGGATGCCGAGCGAGGCATGGGCCTGCAGGTCGATATGCGCGCGCACGGCATCGTCCGGGTTCATGTGCACCGGCCCCATGAACCAGCGCGGCTCGTAGGCGCCGATGGGCAGGAGCGCCAGGCGCGGCGCACCGAGGCGCTCGCGGATGGCGCGGAAGTGGCTGCTGTAGCCGGTGTCGCCGGCAAAGAACATACCGCCCGCCTCGGTCTGCACGTACAGCCCGCCCCACAGCGACATGTCGCGGTCGCGCAGGCCGCGCCCGGAGAAGTGCTGGGCCGGCGTGAAATGGATGGTCAGCTCGTGGTGGACCACCGACTGCCACCAGTCCAGCTCGGTCACATGCTTGATGCCGTTGGCATGCAACAGCGGCGCGACGCCCAGGCCGGTCACCACATGCGGGTGGTCGCGCTTCTCCAGCCATTTCAGCGTGGCCAGGTCGAGGTGGTCGTAGTGGTTGTGGCTAAGCAGCACCACATGGATGGGCGGCAGGTCCTTGAGCGCGATGCCGGCCGGGCGCACGCGGCGCGGGCCGACGGTGCGGAAGGGGCTTACGCGCTCCGACCATACCGGGTCGGTGAGCAGGTTCCAGGGGCCGATCTGCACCAGCACCGTGGCGTGGTTGATGAAGGTCACGCGCCAGTCGCGGATCTGCGTGGACTGCTCGGCCACCGGCGGCGCAAAGGCCTCGTTCTCTTCCCAGGCCGGCCAGCGCGAGGGCCGGCGCGTGCGCAGCCAGGTGAAGACCTGGCCCAGGTCGCGGGCCGGCATCTCGGCATTGAAGAACTTCTCGCCGTCGCAGTGGTCGGAGGCGGGATAGCGGCGCGTGGGGCGCGCCAGCAGGCGGTCGCGCGGGGTCTCGGTGCGCAGTTCGGGCTCATGCTGCGGGCGCTTGCGGTCGGTCATGCGGGTTTCCTGGGCGAACGTTTCGTGGCCGCAGCGGCGGCCTTGCGGGCCGGCGGCTGCGGGGCGGTTTTCCCGTTCGCCGTTGAACGGGGCGCGGCCGGCGCACGGCCGGCAGGCTTGCGGGCACGCTGCGCCGCGGCGAGGGCCAGGCCGCCCCAGTGGCGCAGTGCCTCTTCGTCGTCGAACACGTCTTCCGGCGGGCGGAAGTAGTTCATGTGCACGGGCCGGCCCTGCTTCAGGTAGACCCACTCCTCGAGGCCTGCGGCCGCGAAGGTCGGGCGCGTCGTTGCGTCCACCTTGAAATACAGCTGCTCGTCGATCACCAGCGCAAAAAACAGGTCGCCGGCATAGAGCCCGAGGCCGCCGAACATGCGGCGCAGGCGGATGGGGCCGAGCGGCGCCAGCAGGTCGCGCAGGTAGTCGGCGAATGCCTCGTTGACGGCCATGCCCCCTCCCCGCCGGTCACCCCCTCACTGCGGGGGGCGCAGGAAGAGTACCAAGCCATCGTGATCGGACGCACGCACCGGGCCGGGCAGCTGACGAAAGCGCGGATGGCCGTCGGCATTGCCGCGGCTGGCGGCGATGCCGGCCACCTGCGGCAAGAGCGCGGGCGCCGCCAGCAGGTGGTCGATGGCCTCGGGCCGGCAGGCATGGACATAGGTGTAGCGCTGGTCCGCCGGCAGGCGCGTCGTGAGCAGCGTGAGGCCGGCGGCGGCCAGCTCGCCCAGCACATCGACGCCGCCCAGCACCTCGGGCGTGGCATTGAAGTCGCCGAGCAGCAGCAGGGGTGCCGCCGGCCGCGCACGCAGCGTGTCGCGCACCCACACCGCGAGCGCCCCGGCCTGCGCGGCGCGCTTGCCGCGCACGGCCTCGGCTCGGCCCGGCTGCTCGCTGCCATGCAGCGACTTCAGGTGCACGTTGACCAGCTCCAGGCGCTGCGGGCCTGGGCCGGTGAGCACGAGGTGCAGCGGCGGCCGGTCGAACAGCGGCGCCGGACCACGGCGGCGGCTGGCCAGGATCGGCGTCACCGCCTCCACCTGCCAGGGCTCCGCCACCAGATAGCCGACATCAATCCCGCCGACATCCGGCCCCTCGACCAGCAGCGGCCGGTAACGCGGGCCGCCGTCGGCCGCCACCTGCGCCGCCAGTGCCTCCAGCACGGCCAGGTTCTCCGCCTCCTGCACCGCCACGATGGCCGGGGCGCGCAGCACCTCGCGCAGCTGCGCGCTCCACTTGGCCAGGCGGCGCCGGTACTCGGCCGGGGCCACGGCCTCGCCCGGACCGTTGTCGGCATCGTCGAACAGGCGCCACAGGTTCTGCGTGGCAATGGCGGTCTCGCCCGGCGCGGCCGGTGGCACCGGCAGCACGCTGGCCAGGCGCGGACGCTGGCACGCCGCCTCGCGCGCCGGCAGGGACGGCATCCACAACAGCAGCAACAGACAGCAGAACCAACGCATCGACACCCTCCGGCAAGCACGGCAGCGCAACGGACGACAGGGCTTGGCATCGGCCGCCAGCACCATGGCGGCGGCGCGGCCGCCGCGGCATCCTCCGGCACGGCCGCTGGCGCCTTGCTGAAAAACCTTTCAGCAGCCGTCAAACGCCGCACCGGATTCTCCCTCCAAAACAACAACACCGGTCAGAAAAAATGCCCCGTTTCCTGCGCCACCTGCTGCGCCTGCCGCTGCTGCTCGCCCTGGTCCTGCTCACCGGCTGCATCGGCCTGCCGCCGGCCAGCCCGCGCCCGACCCAGTACACGGTCTATCCGGGCGCGACCACCCCGCCCACCGTGCTGCACACCCGCGACAACCTCGCGCTGTTCGGCCAGTGGTGGCTGCCGGCAGAGGCGCCGCGCGCCGTCGTCATCCTGCTGCATGGCACCGCCGCCCATGTCGGCGCCTACACGCCCTGGGCCGAGTTCCTCACCACGCACGGCTATGCGCTGTTCGCCTTCGACATGCGCGGCTGGGGGCAGTCACAGGGCTTCGGCCGCCGCGCCTTCGTGCGCTCGCATGACGATTATGTGGACGACCTCGCACTCGCCTATGCGGAAGTGGCACGCAAGCATCCCGGCGTGCCGGTATTCCTGCAGGGCGAATCGCTGGGCGCCGGCGTCGCGCTGCAGGCCAGCCTGCGCGGCGGCTTTGCCCACCAGGGCCTGATCCTGAATGCACCGCCGGTGTACGTGAACCTGAAAGTCGGGCCGCGCCTGCCCGACTGGATGGCGTCGAGCGCCGTCTGGATGGGCGGCATTCCCGGGCGGGTGACGCCGAATTTCCCGCTGTTCCCGATGCAGTACGGCTTTGCCGAGCGCTGGATCTGGCACAAGGCCATCTTCGACGAATTCAGCCGCGGCGAAATCCCCAAGGACCCGCACTTCACGCACAGCGCCATTGCCGCGGTCTACGTCACCGCACTCGGCAAGGGCGCGGCCCGCATCCGTGCGCGCGCCGGCGACATCCGCGACCCGTTCATCGTGCTGCAGGGCGACAAGGACTACCTGGTGTCACCGGCCTCGGCCGACTTCCTGATGAAGAAAGCCGCGAGCCACGACAAGACCGTGAAGCGCTACCCGAAGATGTCGCACACCACGCTGCACGACACCGGCCGCGGCGAAGTGTGGCAGGACATCGTGGACTGGCTGGATGCGCGCGTGCCGGGCACCGGCGAACGCAGTGCCGACGTGCGTGCAGCGGCCGCGCAGCTGGCGCGCGCCACGCCCCGCGAAACGGCCGCCCGCCTGATGCCGCAACTGCCGCCGCCGGTACCGGCGCCCACGCCGGCAACGCCCGTGGTGATGGCGCCCTGAGCGTCGCCCCGCGCATGAAATAGGCCCGCCATCTGGCGGGCCTTTTCGTTTCATCGCCAGCAGTAGCGACCGCTATCCGGACGGGCCGGAG
>DAIRDY010000148.1:0-5851 GCA_036795935.1 Moraxellaceae bacterium
TTTTTTGCAGTCTTGATCGAGAACTGAAATGGGCAAGAACGTTGTCGTGCTCGGCACCCAGTGGGGTGACGAGGGCAAGGGCAAGATCGTCGACCTGCTGACGGACAATGCCTCCGCGGTGGTGCGCTTCCAGGGCGGCCACAATGCCGGCCACACGCTGTGGGTGGATGGCGAGAAGACCGTGCTGCACCTGATTCCCTCCGGCATCCTGCGCAAGAACGTGCTCTGCCTGATCGGCAACGGCGTGGTGCTGGCGCCCGATGCGCTGCTCAAGGAAATCGCCGGCCTCGAGGCCAAGGGCGTGGACCCGCGCTCGCGCCTCAAGGTGTCCGCCGCCTGCCCGCTGATCCTGCCCTACCACGCAGCGCTGGATAAGGCGCGCGAAGTGGCGCGCGGCAAGGCCGCCATCGGCACCACCGGCCGCGGCATCGGCCCCGCCTACGAAGACAAGGTCGCGCGCCGCGGCCTGCGCCTCGGGGACCTGTTCCGCCGCGACACGCTGGCCGCCCGCCTGGGCGAAGTGCTGGACTACCACAACTTCCAGCTCAAGCATTACTACAAGGCCGACATCGTCGACTTCCAGAAGACGCTGGAAGACGCGCTGTCCTGGGCCGACCAGCTGAAAGACCTGGTCGCCGACGTGCCGACGCTGCTGCACGAGTTCCGCCGTGCCGGCAAGAACATCATGTTCGAAGGCGCGCAGGGCTCGCTGCTCGACATCGACCACGGCACCTATCCCTACGTGACCTCGTCGAACACCACGGCCGGCGGCACCAGCACCGGCTCCGGTTTCGGCCCGCTCTACCTCGACTACGTGCTCGGCATCACCAAGGCCTACACCACCCGCGTCGGTGCCGGCCCCTTCCCCACCGAGCTGTTCGACGAGGTCGGCGCGCACCTGGCGAAGGTCGGCCACGAATTCGGCTCCACCACCGGCCGCGCCCGCCGCTGCGGCTGGTTCGATGCCGCCATCCTGCGCCGCGCGGTCGAGCTGAACTCGATTTCCGGCCTCTGCCTGACCAAGCTCGACGTGCTCGACGGCCTCGATGTGGTGAAGGTCTGCACCGGCTACGAAAACAAGGTGACGGGCTCGATGGAATGCCTGATGTCCGACGCCGAGTCCTTCGACAATGTGGTGCCGGTGTACGAGGAGCTGCCGGGCTGGAGCGACTCCACCGTCGGTGCCAAGCGCCTGGAAGACCTGCCGCCCAATGCCCGCGCCTATATCAAGCGCATCGAGGAACTGGTCGGCTGCCCCATCGACATCATCTCCACCGGCCCGGACCGCGACGAGACCATCGTCCTGCGGCACCCGTTCCAGTAAGCGGCACGGAGGCGCCGATGCACGCATCCGCCTCCCCGTTCTCGCCGCGGCAATGGCTGCGGGCCCCGGTACGCCGTGTGCTCGCACGCCAGCTCTACTTCACCGGTTTCGAATCGCTGGGCCTGGTACTGCCGATCGGCATTGCCGTGGGCGCGATTGTCGTCGCGCAGCTGCACCTCAATGTCGGCCAGAGCGGTGCGGAAACCCTGCGCCTGCTGGCGCGCCTGCTGCTCACCGAACTCGCGCCGCTGCTCACCGCCCTCATCCTGATCGCGCGCTCGTCGTCGGCCATGGCCAGCGAGCTCGCGGCGATGCGCGTCAACCACGAAATCTGGATGCTCACGCAGTTCGGCGTGAGCCCGCTGCATTACCTGGTGCTGCCGCGCGTGCTCGGCATGCTGGTGGCGGGCAGCCTGCTCGCGCTCTATCTGGCGCTGGCCGCACTGCTGACCGGCGCACTGATGACGGCCGGCCCCAATGCCTGGAGCGAACTGCGCCTGCTCGGCGACCTGCTGCCGCTGCCGCAGGTGCTGGGCGGGCTGGCGAAAACCGCGCTGTTCGGTGCCGTGATCGCGCTGCTGGCCTGCCGTGCCGGGCTGCGCGCCGGTACGGCGATGACCGACATTCCGCGCGCCGCCTCCAAGGCAGTGGTGAATTCGCTGGTGGTGGTGTTCGCACTCGATGCGCTGTGGGGCCTGCTGTGAACACCGACCTGCTGCCGCCACCCGGGCGCTGGGCTGTGGGTCCTGACCGCACGCAGGCCGAAGCCCTGCTCGCCGCAGCACGCCGTGCCGGCCTGCGCACCGCCTGGCAAGGCCGCGACGCGGGCTTTGTCAGCAACCTCTCGATACTGGAAAACCTGCAGCTGCTGCTGGAGTGGCATGCCTGCGCCGAAGCGCTGGCCGACGCCGTGACGCGCGCGCTGGTGGTGCTCGGATTGTCGCCGCCGGACTGGCTGACGCAGCGCCCGGCGGCGCTCAGCGATGCCCAGCGCCGGCAGGCCCGGCTGCTACGCTTGCTGGTACTGCGCCCCGAGGTGCTGGTCATCGAGGCGCCGTCGCGCGGACGCGGCTTCGACGAGAGCGAGACGCGCCTGCTCGATGCGCTGGAGGGCGCGCGCCTGCTGTTGCTCGGCCCTGCCCTGCCGGACTGGCCCGTCTGGCCCGACCCTGCTTCCGGAGCGCCTGCCGCGCCATGAACCTGCCCGACACCCGCGATCCCCGCTTCCGCCGCCTCGGCCTCAAGCTCGGCCTGTTCATCGGCCTCGGCCTCGTGCTGGCCATCGGCCTGCTCACCGGCATGGCCTACCGCCAGGGCTATTTCTCGGCGAAGACACCGGTGTCCTTCGTGGCCGAAAGCGGCAGCGACCTGCGCCCCGGCATGGCGGTCAAGCTCTCCGGCTTCAAGATCGGCGAGGTGCGCAGCGTGGCGCTCAACCAGCAGGCGCGCGTCGACGTGGAAATGGCCATCGAGAACCGCTACATGCAGTGGCTGCGTACCGACTCGGTGGCGACACTGGCGCGCGAAGGCATGATCGGCGACAGCTACATCAGCCTGAGCGCCGGCAGCCCGGGCCTGCCTGCCCTCACCCCGGAAGACCGCCTGCGCTTCGAGCTCGGTCGCGGCCTCGCCGACATTGCGCTCGACCTGCGCAACCGCGTGGTGCCGGTGATCGACGAAATGCAACGCTTGCTGACATACGCCAACAACCCCGACGGCGACCTGCGCCGCAGCTTTGCCGAGCTGCGTGCGCTCACCGCGGAACTGCGCGAAAGCCGCCGCCGCCTCGACGCCACGCTGGCCAGCCTGCACGCCCTCGGTCGCGACGAGGCGCCGGCCACGCTCGCGCGGGCGCGGCAGACCCTGGAGCAGGCCGACCGCAGCCTGCAGCAGCTGGAAGCTGCGGTACCAAAACTGCAACAGCAGGCCGGCAATGCCCTGCAGGCACTGGAGCAGTCGGCACAACAGGCCGGCGCCACCGCAACGCGCGCCGGCACGCTGCTCGACAGCACGCAACCGCAGCTGGAACAGGTGCTGCGCGAAGCCGACGTGCTGCTGCGCGACAGCCGCGCCGCGGTGCGCGCCGCACGCACGCGCTGGCCCTTCCGTGGCCAGGACGTCGCGCCGGTGCCGGCGCCCGCAGACAGCACCGCACCAGCGCCCGCCCCCTGACCCCGTCGTCACCAGACTGACGCGCCACCGTCATCGGCATGGCATGACGGCGTCATCATTGCGCCACCGTTTCTTCACGACGCTGCCACCGCGCTGCAAACAGCACTCCCGAGAATGCCGGCTTCACTGCCCGCCAATCCCCGGAGAGCCCGCCGATGAGCACGCAAGACCTCGAGAACATCCCGACCAACCTGTCGGAAAACGAACACTTCCAGGACGTGGTGAACCGCGTCGCCCTGAGCCGCCGCCATGTCATCAAGAGCGGCCTCGGCCTGAGCGCGGCCATGTTCCTCGGCGGCTCGCTCACCGCCTGCAGCGACGACGACAGCGACAACGGCGATAGCAGCGCCACTGGCGTCATCAGCTTCGCCGCCATTGCCGCCAGCTCCGGCGACAGCATCCTGGTGCCGCCCGGCTACCAGGCGCAGGTGATCGCCCCCTGGGGCGCGCCGCTGTTCCACGACTCGCCCGCCTGGAAGGGCGATGCCTCGGAAACCGCCGACGACCAGGCCAAGCAGGTCGGCGACAACCACGACGGCATGCACTTCTTCGCCATCCCCGGCACCGATGCCAACAAGGAAGGCCTGCTGGTGATGAACCACGAATACATCAACGCCGAATATTTCTATGCACCGGGCCCCGACCCCATGGCCCCGATGGAGCCGTGGACGCTGGACAAGGTGCGCAAGGCGCTGAACGCGCACGGCGTGTCGGTGATCCATGTGCGCAAGAACAGCGCCGGAAAATGGGAAATCGTGATCGGCTCGTTCTACAACCGCCGCATCACCGGCCGCACGCCGATGGACATCACCGGCCCCGCCGCCGGCCACACGCTGATGAAGACCGCCGCCGACACCACCGGCCGCCGCGTCTTCGGCACGCTGAACAACTGCGGCAACGGCTTCACACCCTGGGGCACCTACCTGACCTGCGAAGAAAACTTCAACGGCTATTTCGGCACGCTGGACGGCGCCTATGTGCGTGACAGCAACCAGCTGCGCTATGGCATGGCTGCCGGCGGTTTCGGCTATCGCTGGCATGAACTGGACGACCGCTTCGACTATGCGGTGAACCCGAACGAGGCCAACCGCCACGGCTGGATCGTCGAGATCGATCCCTATGATCCGACCTCGCTGCCCAAGAAGCGCACCGCCCTCGGCCGCATCAAGCACGAGAATGCCGCGCTGGTCATCTCGAAAGAAGGTCATGTCGTGGTCTACATGGGCGATGACCAGGCCAACGACTACGTCTACAAGTTTGTCTCCACCGGCAAGTACGACGCCAAGAACCCGGGCGCAAACCGCGACCTGCTCGACAGCGGCAAGCTCTATGTCGCCAAGTTCGAAAACGGTGCCGTGAGTGGTGATGCCGCCGGCACCGGCAAGTGGGTGCTGCTCGACAAAACCGCCAATGCCACGCTGGCCGCCGATGCGAACTTTGCCGACCAGGGCGAGGTGCTGGTGAAGACGCGCCTCGCGGCCGACGCCGTCGGCGCCACCAAGATGGACCGTCCGGAGTGGGTGACCGTGCACCCGAAGACCAACGAGGTCTACATCACGATGACCAACAACTCCGGCCGCACCGTCACCGACGATGCCAACCCGCGCGCCACGAACCGCTGGGGCCAGATCGTGCGCTGGCGCGAAGCCGGCAACGATCCGGCCTCGGTGGCCGATTTCGAATGGGACCTGTTCGTGATCGCCGGCAACCCGCACGCGTTCAGCGATGCCCGTGCCGGCTCCGCCAACATCACCACGGCCAACAGTTTCAACAGCCCGGACGGTCTGGCCTTCGACGCCGAGGGCCGGCTCTGGATACAGACCGACGGCAACTACTCGAACACCGGCAACTTCCTGAACCAGGGCAACAACCAGATGCTGGTCGCCGACGTGAAGACCAAGAAGATCGACCGTTTCCTGGTCGGCCCGGCGGGCTGCGAGATCACCGGCATCACCTGGACGCCGGACGGCCGCACGATGTTCATCAACGTGCAGCACCCGGGCGAGGCCAGCGGCCATCCGAATGCCCCGACGCCCACCGGCGGCATGAGCATGGACGTTTTCCTGGCCAATAACCCGACGTCGTTCAGCACCTGGCCGGACCGCGACCCGGACAGCCGTCCGCGCTCGGCGACAGTGGTGGTGAGCCGCATCGACGGCGGCAAGATCGGCACCTGACGCCGACCAGCTGCAATAAAAAAGACCGCCCAGGCGGTCTTTTTTATTGCGCACGATTTTGCGGGCGCAGAGTCATCCAGAGTTTTCCAGGTGCGGGTTTATCCGCACCTGGGGGAAAAGTTCAGGCGCTGTCGTGCGGATAAATCCGCACCCACACCAAAACCTCACAGCTCACGGT
>DAIRDY010000149.1:0-5845 GCA_036795935.1 Moraxellaceae bacterium
GCCCCGCCGTTTCCGCCCAATAAAAAACCGGACCCAGGGTCCGGTTTTTTATTGGCTCAGGCCTGCCTCAGGGCATCTCGTCCACTTCCGGCTTGGGCTCGACGATGAAGTCGGTCTTGTCCAGGCCCATGGCCAGCGCATAGGTGGTGGCGATGTAGATGGACGAGTAGGTGCCGGCAAACAGGCCGATCATCAGCGCCACCGAGAACCAGTGCAGCGCCGGGCCGCCCAGCCAGATCAGCGCCACCACCACCACGACCACGGTACCGGTGGTCATGATGGTGCGGCGCAGGGTTTCGGTCAGCGAGATGTCGACGATCTCCACCGGATCGGCCTTGCGCAGCTTGCGGAAGTTCTCGCGGATGCGGTCGAAGACGACGATGGTGTCATTCAGCGAATAACCGATCAGCGCCAGCACCGCGGCCAGCACGGTAAGGTCGAACGGCAGGCCGAGGATGGCAAAGATGCCGACCACGAACAGCACGTCATGCACCAGCGACAGGAAGGCGCCGACGGCGAACTTCATGCGGAAGCGGAAACCCACGTACACCATCATCAGGAGCAGCGACAGGCCGATGGCCAGCATGGCCTGGGCATACATCTCGTCACCGATCTGCGAGCCGACACTGTCGATCTGGCGCAGCGTGGCCGGGTTCGCGGCATCGAAGTTCGCCGTCTTCAGGATGTCGGCACTGATGTTGGTCTCGTGGCCGGCCTGTGGCGGCATGCGCACCACCACCTCGCGCAGGTTGCCGAGGTGCTGCACGATGACGTCGTTATAGCCATCCTTCGCAAAGGCGTCGCTGACCTGTTGCTGGGTCACCGGTTCGGCGAAGTGCAGCTCGGCACTGGTGCCGCCGGTGAAATCGAGGCCGAGGTTGAGGCCCTGGGAAAACAGGGCGACCACACCGGCGAGCACCACCAGCAAGGAGGCGATCGCCATCGGCTTGCGGATGCGCATGAAGGGAATGGTGCGGAGCGAGGACATGGCGTTTCTCAGATGCTCAGTTTGCTGACACGGCGACCGCCGTAGACCAGGTTGACGATGGCGCGGCTGACGGTGATGGCCGTGAACATCGACGACAGGATGCCGATGGACAAGGTGACGGCGAAGCCCTTGATGGGGCCGGTGCCGACCGCAAACAGGATCAGCGCCACGATCAGCGTGGTCAGGTTGGAGTCGAGAATGGTGCCGAAGGCACGGTCATAGCCGGCCATGATCGCGCCTTGCGGCGGCATGCCATTGCCCAGCTCCTCGCGGATGCGCTCGTAGATCAGCACGTTGGCATCGACCGCCATGCCCACGGTGAGCACGATGCCGGCAATGCCGGGCAGGGACAGCGCGGCGCCCATGGCACCCATCACCGCCATCAGGATGGCAACGTTGAACACCACGGCCACGGTCGCAATGACGCCGAACACGCGGTACACGGCAATCATTGTCAGCGCGACCAGGAGGAAGCCGATCTGCGTGGAGAGCACGCCCTTGTCGATGTTTTCCTGGCCCAGGCTCGGACCGATGGTGCGCTCTTCAACGAAATACATGGGCGCGGCCAGCGCACCGGCACGCAGCAGGAGCGCCAGCTCCGCGGCTTCCGCCGGCGAATCGAGGCCGGTGATGCGGAACTGCGAGCCGAGCATGGACTGGATGGTGGCGCGGTTGATCACCGATTTTTCCACCACGGTGTCGCGCACCTCCACGGTCTTGCCGGCTTCGTCGGTGACATAGCGTGTCTTCTGCTTGGTCTCGACGAAGAGCACGGCCATCTGCTTGCCCACATTGTCGCGGGTGGCATCGGCCATCATGCGGCCGCCGCGCGAATCCAGGCTGATGTTGACCTGCGGACGGGTGTTCTCGTCGAAGCCGGACTGGGCACCGACCACACGCTCGCCGGTGACGATCTTGCGGCGCTGCAGCAGCACCGGCAGCTGGCGGTCATCCTTGAAACGGAACAGCTCGGTGCCCGGCGGCGCCACGCCGCCGGTGGCCACGCCATTGCTTTCCCAGTCCACCAGACGGAATTCCAGGGTCGCGGTACGGCCGAGGATGCGCTTGGCTTCGGCAGTGTCCTGCACGCCCGGCAACTGCACGACGATGCGGTTGGCGCCCTGGCGCTGCACGGCCGCTTCGGCCACGCCCAGCTCGTTGACGCGGTTGCGGATGGTGGTGAGGTTCTGGTTCACCGCGTAGTCGGTGATTTCGCGCAGCTTCTCGGGACGGAAGGTCGCCTCCAGCAGGAAGGCGCCATCCGCCTCGCGCACCACGTAGTCGAATTCGTTGAACTCGCTGCGCAGCAGCTCCTGGCCCAGGTCGCGATCCTCGGCGCTGGCAAAGCGCAGCTCGAAGCCCTGGCCCTTCTCGGCAATCGTGCGGTAGGCCAGCTTCTTCTCGCGGAACTTGCTGCGCATGTCGCCCACATACGACTCCTGGCGCTGCTCGATGGCCTTGGCCATGTCGACTTCCAGCAGGAAGTGCACGCCGCCGCGCAGGTCGAGGCCGAGCTTCATCGGCTTGGCACCCAGCGCGCGCAGCCAGTCCGGCGTGGTCGGCGCCAGGTTCAGCGCCACCACATGGCTGTCGCCCAGCGCGCGCCGCACCACGTCCTGCGCCTTGAGCTGCAGCTCGGAGGTGCCGACACGGATCAGCAGGCCCTTGGGCTGCAGCTCGGCATCATGGAAGGGCACGCCGGCCACGGTGAGCGCGGTCGTCGCCCGCTCCAGCACGGCCTGGTCGGTCGCCACGCTGGCGCTGGCGCCGGAGACCTGGATGGCCGGCTCGTCCGGGTAAAGGTTGGGCAGGGAGTAGATCAGGCTGGCGACGGCGATCACGAGGATCAGGCCGTACTTCCACAGGGGGAAACGCATGCGGGGCCTCTCGGCAATGCCAAAAAGTCAGCCCGCGAAGGCGGGCTGACGGTGTCTTCTTCAGATGTTCTTCAGGGTGCCCTTGGGCAGGGTGGCCAGCACCGATGCCTTCTGGATCTTGATCTCGACGCCCTGGGTCAGTTCGACCACGGCGAAGTCGTCTTCCAGCTTGCTGATGCGACCGATGAGGCCGCCGGCGAAGACGATTTCATCGCCTTTCTGCAGGCCCTCGACCAGGGTCTTGTGTTCCTTCTGGCGCTTCATCTGCGGACGCAGCAGCAGGAAGTAGAAGATCAGCGCAAAGGCGCCCAGCATGATGAGCTGGCCCCACATCGACGGCGCAGGGGGCGGGGCGGCGTTGGCATAGGCCTCGGCGATGAAAAAGCTCATGGGAATCTCCGGGGATGTGAAGCGGGAAAGCGGGCGTGAACGTTACCAAGCGGTTACAAAAAACCCCTTTAGATTGAAGGGGTTGGCAGGCCGCGCGCGGCATAGAAGGCGTCCACGAAGCGCTGCAATGTACCCTGTTCAATTGCCTCGCGCAAACCGGCCATCAGGGTCTGGTAATAGCGCAGGTTGTGGATGGTATTGAGCTGTGCGCCGAGCATTTCGCCGCACTTGTCGAGGTGGTAGAGGTAGGCGCGCGAGAAGTTGCGGCAGGTGTAGCAGTCGCAGGCCGGATCGAGCGTGCCGGTGTCGGTCTTGTACTGGCTGTTGCGGATGCGCACGACGCCGGTGCTGGTGAACAGGTGGCCGTTGCGCGCATTGCGGGTGGGCATCACGCAGTCAAACATGTCGACGCCGCGGCGCACCGCCTCGACGATGTCCTCGGGCTTGCCGACCCCCATCAGGTAGCGCGGGCGGTCGGCCGGCAACTTCGGCGGCAGGAAGTCCAGCACGCGCAGCATGTCCTCCTTGGGCTCGCCCACCGACAGGCCGCCGATGGCATAGCCGTGGAAGCCGATGTCCGTGAGCCCGGCCAGCGACTCCGCACGCAGGTTCTCGTACATGCCGCCCTGCACGATGCCGAACAGCGCATTCGGATTTTCCAGGCGCTCGAACTCCGCCTTGGAGCGTTTGGCCCAGCGCAGCGACAGCTCCATGGACTTGCGCGCCTCCGCCTCCGTCGCCGGATAGGGCGTGCACTCGTCGAAGATCATCACGATGTCCGAGCCCAGGTCGGTCTGCACCTGCATGGAGATTTCAGGGCTCAGGAAGACTTTCGCGCCGTCGATGGGCGAGGCGAACTTCACGCCCTCTTCCGTGATCTTGCGCAGCTTGCCGAGCGAGAACACCTGAAAGCCGCCGGAATCGGTGAGGATGGGCTTTTCCCAGTCGATGAAGTCGTGCAGGTCGCCGTGGCGCCTGACCACGTCGGTGCCCGGGCGCAGCCAGAGGTGGAAGGTGTTGCCGAGGATGATCTCGGCACCGATCTCGTGGATGTCGCGCGGCAGCATGGCCTTCACCGTGCCGTAGGTGCCGACCGGCATGAAGGCGGGGGTCTGCACCTTGCCGCGCGGAAAATCGAGTTCGCCACGGCGGGCGCGGCCGTCGGTGGCCTTGAGGGAAAACTTCATCACGGAGCTCTGCTGACGCCCTCTCCCGCGGGGAGAGGGTCGGGGTGAGGGGCGCGCGAGAGGAACATGGCGTCGCCGTAACTGAAGAAGCGGTACTGCATGGCCACCGCCTCGCGGTAGGCCGCCATGATGTGCGCATGCCCGGCAAAGGCCGACACCAGCATCAAGAGCGTCGACTCCGGCAGGTGGAAATTGGTGACCAGTGCATCGACCACGCGCCAGCGGTAGCCGGGGTAGATGAAGATGTCGGTCTCGCCGGCAAAAGCGCTGATGCACTCGCCGGGCGCGGCATGGCCGGCGGCAGTTTCCAGCGAGCGCACCGACGTGGTACCGACCGCCACCACACGGCCGCCACGGGCACGCGTCGCGCGCACGGCCTCGGCCGTGGCATCAGGCACGGTCAGCCATTCGCTGTGCATGCGGTGCGCGCGGATGTCGTCGGTACGCACCGGGCGGAAGGTGCCGGCGCCGACATGCAGCGTCACAAAGGCACGCCCGACCCCTTTCGCCGCCAGCCGCGCCAGCAGCGCCTCGTCGAAATGCAGGCCGGCCGTGGGCGCCGCCACCGAGGCCGCCTTGGCGGGGTCGGCATACACCGTCTGGTAGCGTTCGCGGTCACTGGCCTCCGGCGCGCGCTGGAAATACGGCGGCAGCGGAATCTCGCCATGGCGCTGCAGGTAGTCGAGCAGCGGCAGCGGAAAGCGCAGGCAGAACAGGTCGTCGACCCGGCCGGTCATCACGGCGGTCACGCCCCCGGGAAACAGCAGTTCCGCTCCGGCCTGCGGCGACTTGCTGGCGCGCAGGTGGCAGAGCGCCTCGCACTCGCCGGTGATGCGCTCGACCAGCAGCTCGACGCGGCCGCCGCTGGGCTTGCGGCCGAACAGGCGGGCCGGGATCACCCGGGTGTCGTTCATCACCAGCAGGTCACCGGGCTGCAACAGGGCCTCGATGTCGGCAAAGCGGCCGTGCACGCGCTCGCCGCTGGTGCCATCCACCTGCAGCAGGCGCGCACCGGTGCGCTCGGCCGCCGGGTAGCGGGCAATCAGTTCATCGGGCAGGTCGAAGTGGAAGTCGCGGCGGTTCATGCGGGCCAGGGAGACAGGGTCGGCAACGGGCGCGAAGTATACGGCAGGCCCCGGTGACTGTCCCCGCGCAGGCAGCACGCGTCATTGCAGGAATCCGGTCGCTCCGTATAATCGCCGGCTCTTGTCCGGCCGGGATGGCGGAACTGGTAGACGCGGCGGACTCAAAATCCGTTGCCCGCGAGGGCGTGTCGGTTCGATTCCGACTCTCGGCACCACCGGACAGGACTGATTTCCCCGTGCGCCCCGCTGGTTTGGCTGCGGCACGGGGCCCGCTGCACCGCCTGCGACGCGAGACCCCACTGTGGCGAAGAAAAAGCG
>DAIRDY010000150.1:0-5810 GCA_036795935.1 Moraxellaceae bacterium
TTGTCGCGGCCGGCTTTCTCGCACCAGCGCACCAGCCAGGGCATCTGCCGGTAATAGATGGCCGACACCACCATCAGGGTTTCGCTCAGCACGTCGGTGGCCATCCGCACCGTACGCTGTGCCGCCGGCAAGAGCCGGAAGGCACTGCGCAGCCAGGGCGGCAGCGCGCGGTCGGGCTTTTTCAGCACCCAGATCGGCGTACGCTGGTAGACCTCCAGCCGCGCCGCCAGCCGCGCGATCTCCGGGACCAGCTGCACGGCCGTGGCGCCGGTGCCGATGACCGCCACCCGCTGCCCGGCCAAGTCCAGGGCGGGATCCCAGTTTGCGGTGTGCACCACGCGGCCCCGGAAGCCGTCGAGGCCGGCGATGTCCGGCCGCTTGGGGGAAATCAGCCCGCCGGTGGCGGACACGACGTGCCGGGCGGTCAGCAGGCTGCCGTCGCCCAGCGTGAGGCGCCAGAGGTGCCGGTCCTCGTCGAAGGCGGCACGCTCGACCCGGGTGTGGAAACGGATGTGCGGGTACAGCCCGTGCCGCGCGGCAATGCGCCGTGTGTAGGCATGCAGCTCCTGCCCGGGCGCGAACACGCGCGACCAGTTGGGGTTGGGCGCGAAGGAGTAGGAATAGGTAAAGGAGGTGATGTCGACGGCAATCCCTGGATAGCGGTTATCGCGCCAAGTCCCTCCGACGTCCGCGGCCCGTTCCAGGATGAGGAAATCCTCGATGCCCCGCTCACGCAGGCGGATGGCCATGCCCAGGCCCGAGATGCCGGCCCCGATGATGGCCACCTCGTAGTCCGGGACCGCTGAGCCCGGCACTCCGTTCCGGATGAACTGCTGGTGGACGGCGTTCATGGGCGGCGTCCTCCTAGCGGGCCACTGCCGACACGGCCGCATGGGGCCGCGGATCGTTCCCGCCCTGCTCCGCCAGCCAGCCGGCGTGGTGGCGCTGCACGAAGTGGACGAGGCGCGACAGATCGGCACGCGCCTCAGGCAGGAACTGCGTAAAGATGGGCCACACATGGGGCATGTCCGGGCGAGCGAGCAGCTCGACCGGCACCGCAGCGGCGCGCCCTCGCGCCAGGACGCAGTAGGCATCATCGCGCAGGCATTCATCCTCGCTGACGGTCACAAGCAGCGGCGGCAGTCCCCGGAAGTCGCCCCGCCCCGGGGAAACGTAGGGATGGGTCGGGTCGGCGTCGCCCACGTAGAGGGCGATGGCCGCCTCGATCATGGCCCGGGAGAGCATGGCGTCCGCGTCACTGTTGGCGGCCAGCGACGGGAGACTGGCCGTGGCGTCCACGCCCGGCGACAGGGCGATGGCACAGGCAGGCATCGGCAGTTCCTCGTCCCGCGCCCGCAGCAGCGTGCCCAGCGTCAGGTTGCCTCCGGCCGAGTCGCCGGCGACCACCAGGGCCTGGCCCTCAGCCTGGCACTCTGCCAGCAGCGCCCGGTAGACGGCCAGGCAATCATCGCTGGCTGCCGGGTAGGGATGCTCCGGCGCCAGCCGGTAGTCCGCGAGGAACAGCCGGGCGTTCAGGCGCCGGGCCAGGAGGCCGCAGAAGTGGTGATAGGTGGCCAGGCGGCCACCGATGAAGGCGCCGCCGTGCAGGTAGAGAAGGGTGAGCGCCGGCGCGCGCGGCGTCAGCCACACCCCGTCGACGCCGCCCACCCGAGCCGGCCGGGCCCGGATGCCGCGTGGCAGCGGGCTCGGCACGGGCAGGTTCATGCGGGCCCGCAGGTGCGCAACCAGGCGCGGGCCGGAGAGCCGGCTCCGCTTGACATGCAGGCGCAGGAGCGTTTTCAGCATCACGGTCTGCAACGAGGTCATTCGCCAGTCTCCGGGTCAGCCGGCAAACAGCCGGTAGGCCTCGCCCACGGTGCGGGCGTAAAGGGAAGGGGCCGCGCGCTTGAAGCGCCAGGCGAGGCGGGCGTCGATCTGCGGCAGTACATAGAGCCTCCCCTTGTCGAGGTCATCCAGTGTCTTGCGCGCCACCGCATCGGCGGTGGTGAGGGCGAACCGGGTCATGGCGGCGCGGGCGAAGGCCTGGCGGTGCGGAGGCAGCCGGCCGTCGTTGGCGATATTGGTGGGCACGACCGTGGGGCAGAGCGCCGTGATGCGCACGCCGGTGCCGGTCAGCTCGGCGGCCAGGGTTTCGGAGAGCGCCAGCACTCCGGCCTTGGTGACGTTGTAGGCGCTCATCTCCGGCGCCGCGCCGAAGGCGGCCGCCGACGCCACGTTGATGATGCCACCGTAGCCCAGGGCCTTGAGCCGGGGCGCGAAGAAATGGCAGCCGTGGACGACGCCCCACAGGTTGACATCGACGCACCAGCGCCAGTCCTCGAGCGTGACCTCTCCTATCGCTCCGCCGACGCCGACGCCGGCGTTGTTCACCAGCAGGGTCACCGGGCGCCCGAGCAGACCCTCCGCTTCGGCAGCGAGCGCCGCCATCTGCGCCGCGTTTCCCACATCGCAGACATAGGGCACGGCATGGGTGGCCAGACCCTGCAGCAGAGCCGCAGTCTCTCGGGCGCGACCCTCGTCGATGTCCACGCACACGACTGCGCCACCGCGCCGCGCGATCTCGTAGGCAAAGCTGCGACCAATGCCGCTGCCAGCGCCGGTGACCACCGCCGCCGCGCCGCGGGACGGCTTCTGCATCCTGGGCTTCATGGACTTCTCCTCGGTTTCAGGCGGCCGACAGGACCGGGCGTCGCCGATCGGACCGGCCCTTGGCCTGGCGCAGCGCCTGGTAGGCCAGGCGCACATCGCCGGATTTCTCGAACTCGCGCTTCCAGACCCGGATCACCTCGCGGTTGTCATCGTCCCAGGGGTGGAAGTCCGGCCGGTAATACGGCAGGTAATGCCGGAATACCCCACTCAGGATGCCCGGCCGGCGGAGCAGAATGTCCGCCAGGTAGAGCGCCGAGCGCAGGTTGGTGAGCTGGCGGTCCTGGTAGAGCAGGTAGGCATGGTTCACCGCCAGCAGGGGAAAGCCGATCACCGTGGCCAGGGCCATGCCGCCCGTGCGTTTCAGGTAGCCGCGCAAGCCGCCGCCGCTGGCGTCGCAGAACACGTCGAAGCTCACGCTCTTGTGCTCGGTTTCCTCGACAAAGTGCCAGAAGAGCAGCGCGGCAAGCTCAGGGTGGGTATCGTCGAAGACCTCGGGGTTCGCCAGCATGACCGAGGAAATGGTCGCGGTCATGTGCTCGAAGGCCGCCGCCACGGCGCTTTGCATGTCATCGCTCAGGCGCTCCTGCAGGCCCCTCCGGATGTGCTTGAACAGCCGCTCCAGCCGGTCCATGCGTATGCCGTGCGCCACCGCCAGGGCATTCATGGCGTCATGCTCGCGGGCGTGGATGCGTTCCTGGCGGATGAACTCGAGGGCCGCCTTGCGCACCTTTGGGTCCTGCAGCCTGTCCAGCTGGCGCCGCGCCGAGTGCATCACCCAGCGCTCGCCGTCGGGCACGGCCGCCAGGATGGCGTTCATCCAGTGGGTGGTCCAGGGATCTCCGTTGAACCAGTGCCGGTCAACCGTGTCCGGCGTCAGGATGAAGTGAAGATCGCGAGTTACCACCTCGTCATAGCCGATGGCTCGATTCGCTAGCGCCACGATGCCTCCTGAACGGATTACCGCCCGATCCACCACGCCATTGGCTGGTCAACCAGCCAAATTTAGGCTGCAGAAGGGCCGTCAGTAGCAGCGTGCTGCAGACACCCCCTCACCCCGGCACCACACTTACATTTTTTCATGGTGCCATTCATTGATGTAATTATTAGCCGGGGGCTTTGTCAAGTCCGCGCCGGACCGGCGGCAGGAAGTCCAGCACGGCACTGGCGAACACATCATTGCGATCACCGGCCACCATATGGCTGGCGCCGGCGATATCCACCGCGCGGGCGTGGGGAATCAGGGTCAGCAGTTCCTGCAGGCCAGCCTCGCTGACGACATCGCTACGGGCGCCACGGATCAGCAGGACGGGAACGGCAATGGCGCGCGCGGCGATCAGCCGCCGCGTCAGCAGGGCGTCCTCGGAGCCTTCGTCGGGGCGGGGCGCATGGTCGAGAAAACGCGGATCCCAATGCCAGCGGTAGCGCCCGTCGGGGCCGCGGCGCAGGTTCTTGCGCAACCCGGCCGTATCCCGCGGCGGCGGGCGGTGGGGGTTGTAGGCGGCGATGGCGTTGCGGGCCTCCTCCAGCGAGGCAAAGCCGTCGGGATGGGCACTCATGAAGGCGATGATGCGCGCCACCCCGGCTGCTTCCACCCGCGGCGCAATATCAACCAGGACGAGCCCGCCGATCGCCGGCACCCTGCCCTCGCCGATCGCCACCATGGCCGTCATGCCGCCCAGCGAGGCGCCGACAATGGTCGGCCGGCCGCCAGCGGCGGAAACCACCTGGCACAAGTCCGCGATCATGGCGTCGAGCCCGTAATCGCCGTCGGCGGCCCAGCCGCTGTCGCCATGGCCACGGCAATCGACGGTCCAGGCGCAGTAGCCGGCGCGCGCAAGGCAGGCTGCCGTGCTCGCCCAGGCATGGCGCGTCTGTCCGCCGCCATGCAGGAGCAGCACCGGTGGCGCGCCGGCGTCGCCGTAGCGGTCGGCAGCCAGCTTCACGTTGCTGTGGCCGGCCAGCATCAGGGTCGCCACATGCGCCGATGGCGGCTCATTCACTGGAATCTCGGTTGCGCTGCCGGCCGATAGTGCCCCGGGCAATTCGGACGCAAACGACGAACTCATCTGCATCTCGCCGAATCGGCAAGCCGGCCCCCGGCGCACGAGCCGAGGGAAGGCCAGGACTGACGAGACAAGGCAAGCACGGGCTTCACGCCGCTTCCCGGTCCAGATCGGCCAGCATCTGCTCGCCACTCAGCTCCGGCGCGGACTGGCCGACGAAGTAGACACCAAGGCCCGCCTGCTCGTAATGCGGACGGATACGCTCGGAGAGCAGGCCGATGTCGCGGATGTTGGGCACCAGGCGGGTGAACATCACCTTGCGGAAGCGCTGCATGCCGGGCGAATTCATGATGAGCTGGCGCCACTGCTCGCGGGTCACGCTGGTGCCGTCAAACCACTCTTCGTACACCTCATATGCCATGAAGCGGTTGCGCATCAGCAGCGCCACCTCGTAGGCCCAGTCCTCGCGCTCCACGCGCTCACTCTTGGGCAAGTGATAATTGATGTGCTCGCGCAGGGCCAGCACGCCATAGTGCACATGACGCGCCTCGTCCTGAATCACGTAGCGCAGCAGTTCCTTAAGCAGGGGCTCGCGGGTGTTCTGGTAGAGGAAGCCGAAAGCTCCGAGCGCGAGGCCCTCCACCATGATCTGCATGCCGAGGAACTTCAGGTCCCAGCGCGAATCGGTCATCAGGGCGTCGATGATTACGAACAGGTTGTCATTGACGTGATACAGCCGGCCGAGCTTTTCCGTGAGGTAGCGATGGAAGACCTCGACATGGCGACCCTCGTCCATGACCTGCGTCGCGCCATAGAGCTTGCCGTCGAACCACTGCACGCTTTCCGTGACCTGGGCCGCGGCGAGCAGGGCGCCCTGCTCGCCATGCAGGAACTGGGACAGCATCCATGCCGCCATGGAGTGCACCATGCGCTGCTGGTCCTCGCCCTCCAGCTTGATACCCAGCGCCTTTGCCGCGTTGATGTCGATCAGGTCGATGGGCGCCACGGGGACATTGGGATCGAGCGGATCCACCGAGGTATGCCAGGGCAAGCTGGAACCGTTCCACTGCCCGAGCTTGGCGCGCTCGTAGAGCTCGTGCATTTCGGGATGGTCGTGCGGATAGGCCCAGTTGAAGT
>DAIRDY010000151.1:0-5791 GCA_036795935.1 Moraxellaceae bacterium
TGACAGCGACGCTGCCGGCCTACCTGAATGCCCTGTCCGGTGACGGCGTACATGTGGTGACGGTGAACGAATACCTGGCTGCGCGTGATGCCGAATGGAACCGGCCGTTGTTCGAGTTTCTCGGCCTCAAGGTCGGCGTCATCCGCTCCATGCAGCCGCCGGCCGAGAAGCGTGCGGCCTATCTGGCCGACATCACTTACGGCACCAACAACGAATTCGGCTTTGACTACCTGCGTGACAACATGGCCTTCCGGCTGGAGGACAAATACCAGCGTGGTCTTGCCTATGCACTGGTCGACGAAGTCGACTCCATCCTGATCGACGAAGCGCGTACACCGCTCATCATCTCTGGTGCCAGCGAGGACTCCTCGCGCCAGTACGAGCAGGTCAACACGCTGATTCCCAAGCTGACCCGCCAGGCCGAGGAAGGCGTGGCCGATGGCGGCCACTTCTGGGTGGACGAGAAGCATCGCCAGGTCGAGCTCACCGAAAGCGGTCACGAGTTTGTCGAAGACTTGCTGGTGAAGATGGGACTGCTGGCAGAGGGCGACAGCCTTTACTCTGCTGCCAACCTCGGCCTGCTGCACCATGTGCATGCCGCACTGAAGGCGCATGTGCTCTTCCAGCGCGACGTGCATTACATCGTGCAGAACGGCGAGGTGGTCATCGTCGACGAGCACACCGGCCGCACCATGCCGGGCCGGCGCTGGTCCGACGGCCTGCACCAGGCAGTGGAAGCCAAGGAGCGCGTCGGCATCCAGAGCGAAAACCAGACGCTGGCCACCACCACGTTCCAGAATTACTTCCGCCTCTATCGCAAGCTGTCCGGCATGACCGGTACCGCCGACACCGAGGCGCCGGAATTCCGTCAGATCTATGGTCTTGACGTGGTGGTGATTCCCACCCATCGCCCCATGGTGCGCAAGGACCTTGATGATCTCGTCTACCTGTCGCGCGAAGAAAAGTTCGAGGCCATCGTCACCGAGATCCGTGCGCTGCGTGAAAAGAATGCGCCGGTCCTGGTCGGCACAGCCACCATCGAAGCCAGCGAATACCTGTCGCAGTACCTCAACAAGGAAAAGATTCCGCATCGCGTGTTGAACGCGAAGTTCCACGAGCAGGAGGCGGAAATCATTGCCCAGGCTGGTCGTCCGGGCACCGTGACCATTGCCACCAACATGGCCGGCCGCGGCACCGACATCCTGCTGGGGGGCAACTGGAAGGCCGAGGTCGACGCGCTGGAGAATCCCAGCCAGCAGCAGATCGATGCCATCAAGGCCGAGTGGCAGAAGAATCATGACTCCGTGATCAAGGCCGGCGGCCTGCACATCATCGGCTCCGAGCGTCACGAGTCGCGTCGTATCGACAACCAGCTGCGTGGCCGCTCGGGTCGTCAGGGGGATCCTGGCGTGACCCGCTTCTATCTGTCGCTTGAAGACGACCTCATGCGCATTTTTGCCAGCGATCGCGTGAAGAACATGATGCGTTCGCTGGGCATGCAGAAGGGGGAGGCCATCGAGCACCGCTGGGTGACGCGTTCCATCGAGAACGCGCAGCGCAAGGTGGAGTCGCGCAACTTCGACATCCGCAAGAACCTGCTCAAGTACGATGACGTGGCCAATGACCAGCGCCGCGCCATCTACACGCAGCGTGATGCCATCCTGGCGGCTGACAGCATTGCCGAAAACGTCGAGCTGATACACGACGACGTGCTCAATACCGTGATCAGCGAATTCATTCCGCCGCAGAGCGTGGATCACCAGTGGGACATCGAGGGTTTGGAAAAGGCGCTGGCCATGGACTTCGGCGCAACGCTGCCCATCCGGCAGTGGCTGGATGCCGATGACAGCCTGCATGAAGAGGGGCTGCGCGAGAGGATTGCGCGTGCCGTGCTTGAGTCCTATCACACGAAGCGTGCGCAGATTGGTGACGAGGTGGCGCGCCAGCTCGAGAAGCAGCTGATGCTGCAGATTCTCGACCGGCACTGGAAGGAACATCTGGCGGCCATGGATTACCTGCGCCAGGGTATCCACTTGCGTGGCTATGCGCAGAAGAACCCGGAGCAGGAATACAAGCGCGAGGCCTTCCAGCTGTTCGAGCAGTTGCTGGGTGCGGTGAAGCTGGAGTTCGTGCAGACGCTGGCACGCATCCAGGTGCAGTCCGAAGAGGAAGTGGCTGCCATGGAGGCGCAGCGACTGGCCGAGGCCGAGGCCATGGCGCTGCAGTTCCAGCATGCCGAGGCCGCTTCGGCCATCGACGAAGCGCCAGCAGGCCTGCCTGAAGGCATGGTGGCGGGCGAGGCGACGGCGCCGGCCAGCGTTCCGCCGGCGCCCTTCGTGCGTGATGGCGGCAAGGTCGGACGCAACGATCCCTGTCCCTGCGGCTCCGGCAAGAAATACAAGCACTGCCACGGCCAGCTCGGCTGATGGCCGCAGCGCGTTGGGCGCTGCTTGAAAACCTGACGGGGCCGGCCAATCATGTGCCGGCCCTTTTTTCACCTTCGTTCCTGTAGCGGGAGTCCATCATGCCTGTAGGCAATCTCGACATGCCGGTGATGTGGCCGGTGCAAGGTCTGCGCATTGGCGTGACCGAAGCCGGTATCCGGTATCGCAACCGTCGCGACCTCACCCTGTTCGAAATTGCTGACGGTGCGACGGTCAGCGCCGTGTTCACGCAGAACAGCTATTGCGCTGCGCCGGTGTTGCTGTGCCGTGAGCATCTGGCGCAGGTGGCGCCGCGTTATCTGCTCATCAATACCGGCAATGCAAATGCCGGCACCGGCACGCAGGGCATGGAAAATGCGCGTGCCTCCTGTGCGGAACTGGCCGCGCTGACCGGCATTCCGGCGGCACGCGTCCTGCCGTTTTCCACCGGCGTCATCGGCGAGCACCTGCCGGTCGAGCGCCTTGCCGCCGCCTTGCCGGCCGCCATGGCGGCACTCGACGAGAACCGCTGGGCTGAGGCGGCGACCGGCATAATGACCACCGACACCCGCCCCAAGGGGGCGAGCGAGCAGATCAGTGTCGCCGGCCATACGTTCACGGTGACCGGCATTTCAAAAGGCGCCGGCATGATCCGGCCGAACATGGCGACCATGCTCGGTTTTGTCGCTACCGACGCTGCCGTGGCGCAGCCGGTGCTGGATGCCCTGCTCAAGAGTGCGGTCAACCAGAGCTTCAACCGCATCACCATCGACGGCGACACCTCGACCAATGACTCCTGTGTGCTGGTGGCGACCGGGGCGGCCGGCAATCCGTTAATCACTGCGGCTGCTGGCGAGCTGTTCGTGGCGCTGGAGGCGGCCGTGCATCGCGTGTTTGCGCGTCTGGCGCAGCTCATCGTGCGTGATGGCGAAGGTGCCACCAAGTTCATGACGGTGCAGGTGGAGGAAGGGGCCACGACCGACGAGTGTTGCGACGTGGCCTACAGCATTGCGCATTCGCCGCTGGTGAAAACCGCGTTCTTCGCCTCCGATCCCAACTGGGGTCGCATTGTCGCCGCCATCGGCAATGCCGGCCTTGAGGGGCTGGATGTCAGTCGCGTGCGTGTCTGGCTGAATGACGTGTGCATCGTCGACAACGGCGGGCGTGCGCCGGCGTATACCGAGGCGCAGGGTGCGGCCGTGATGAAGCAGGAAGAAATCGTGATCCGTGTCCTGCTCGGGCGCGGCAGCGCGCGTGACACGGTCTACACCTGTGACTTCTCCTACGACTACGTGAAGATCAACGCCGACTACCGCTCCTGAGCGAGGCGCTGCGTTGTTGAAAGGGCCCCGCATGCGGGGCCTTTTGCTGGAGGTGGCAGATGAAGCGGGTTCTGGTGGTGGCAGCCGTGATTCGCCGGGACGGGCAGATCCTGATCGCGCGGCGCCCTGCACATCTGCACATGGGCGGCCTGTGGGAGTTCCCGGGCGGCAAGGTCGAGCCTGGTGAGCCGGTCGAGGCGGCGCTGATCCGCGAGCTCGAGGAAGAGCTCGGCATCCTGCCGACCGAATTCCATCCGCTGATCCGCATCCGCCACGACTATCCCGACAAGGCCGTCTGCCTGGATGTCTGGGAGGTGACGGCGTTTCGTGGCGAGCCTGAGGGGCGCGAGGGGCAGCCGCTGGCCTGGGTCGGGCCCGGCGCACTGGCCGCCTACGAATTTCCGGCCGCTAACCGGCCCATTGTCACTGCCGCCTGCCTGCCCGAGCGTTATCTGGTCACGCCCGACGGCCTGCCGGCAGGCGAACGCCGGCAATGGCTGGCGGCGCGTCTGGCCGCTGGTGCGACGCTGGTGCTGTTTCGCGACACCCGACTGGCCGATGCGGCTTATCTTGCCGAGGCGACGGCCTTGCTCGATGACTGCGCGGCGGCGGGCGCGCGCCTGATGCTGCACGGCCATCCGGCGCGTTTCGCGGCCTTGCCGGCGGCCGCCGGCCTGCATCTGCCTGCGCGCCTGCTGACGGAGGTCGAAGCGCGCCCCTTGCCTGCCGGCAAATGGTTGGCCGCCTCGGTGCATGATGCCGATGAGCTGGCGCGGGCCACGGCCATCGGTGCCGATTTCGTTACGCTGTCACCGGTGCGGGCGACGGCAAGCCACCCCGCAGCCAAGGGCATGGGTTGGAAGTTGTTTGCGATGCTGGCCGAGCAGGCCGTGCTGCCGGTCTATGCGCTGGGCGGTCTGGCGGATGCCGATGTGGCGCTGGCGCGACAGCATGGCGCGCAGGGCGTGGCCGGCATCAGCGGGCTGTTTGCCGGCACTCAGTCCTGAACGTCGGCCTCGGCGGCGGGGCCGGCGCTTTCGCCCGGGATGCGATGGCTTTCGCTGGCCCAGGCGCCCAGATCGATCAGCTTGCAGCGCTCCGAGCAGAAGGGGCGCGCCGGATTGTCGGCGGCCCAGCGCGCCGGCTGGCCGCAGCGCGGGCAGGGCAGGGTGCTGGCGGGTGGCTTACTGTCCACGCGCCAGCTCCAGATAACGGCCGTGCAGCGTCTCGATGGCCGCATAGAGGTGTCCGGGCTCGCCGTCATTGAGCAGGATGTCGTCGGCGCGCTGCCGTCTTTCCTCGCGGCTCATCTGTGCGGCCATGATGGCGTCGATCTGCTCGGGAGAGGTGTTGTCGCGTGCCGCGGCGCGTGTGCGTTGCTGTGCCGGGTCGGCATCGATCAGCAGTGTGCGCTGCGCGAAGCGGGCCTGGCCGCTTTCGAACAGCAGTGGTGACACGAGAATGGTGTAGGGGCTTTTGCTCGCGGCCAGCTGGCGTGCGATCTCGGCGGCAATGCGCGGGTGCGTGATGGCCTCCAGGTGCTGCCGCGCTGCCGTGTCGCTGAATACGCGCTGGCGCAGGCGCGCGCGATCGAGGCGGCCGTCGGCCAGCAGCATCTCGGCACCAAAGGTGTCGGCGATTTCCGCAAGTGCCGGCTGCCCCGGCTCCACGACGACCCGTGCGGCCAGATCGGCATCGACAATCGTGATGCCAAGACGCGCGAAATGGTCCGTGGCCATGGTCTTGCCGCTGCCGATGCCGCCGGTCAGGCCGATCACCAGCATCTCAACCCCCCAGATACCAGCGCACGAGGCCCGGCCCCCAGAGCAGGGCAATGAAGCCGGCAATCGCGATATACGGGCCGAACGCAAACGGCGCGCTTTGCTTGCGCACGACCAGATAGCCGATGCCGATCACCGACCCCACGACCGACGACAGCAGCAGGATGACCGGCACCTGGCTCCAGCCCAGCCAGGCGCCGAGGGCGGCCATCAGCTTGAAGTCGCCGTAGCCCATGCCTTCCTTGCCGGTCAGCAGTTTGAACAG
>DAIRDY010000152.1:0-5787 GCA_036795935.1 Moraxellaceae bacterium
CCGCTGTTCGACGCCATCGACACGGTGCGCGGCAGCCTGCGCGCCTTTGCCGACATGGTGCCGGCCATCGCCCCGAAGCGCGACAACATGCGCGAGGCCGCCCGCCGCGGTTTCGCCACCGCCACCGACCTCGCCGACTATCTGGTGAAGAAGGGCACCGCCTTCCGCGACGCGCATGAAATCGTCGGCAAGGCCGTGGGCTACGGCGTGCAGAGCGGCAAGGATCTGGCCGAAATGTCGCTGGCCGAGCTGCAGCAGTTCTCCGCCACCATTGGCGACGACGTGTTTACCGTGCTCACGCTGGAAGGCTCGGTGAACGCCCGCAACCATATCGGCGGCACCGCGCCGGAACAGGTGCTGGCCGCCTGTGCCCGTGCCCGCGCCCGCCTCGCCGACTGATACCAACACTGCAAGGAACCCGCGCCATGCGCCTGTTGCTGATCGCCCCGCTCGCCCTCTTCCTCTCCGGCTGCCTGCTCGACACCGTCACCGGCGGCAGCGCCGCCACCAGCCCGAGCGCTGCCGCCACCAGCCCGGCGATGAACCTGCCAGTGTTCCTGGCGCGCCTGGAGGCCGCCCGCGGCACGGCGCTCACCGTGGCCGAAAAAAGCCAGGTCAGCACCGCCGCCCAGGCCACGCGCAGCCTGATCGACAACACCCAGCAGCGCTTTCTGAATGCCACCGGCCAGGCCGTGGGCCTCGATGGCGCGACACTGGGCCTGCTGTTCCCGAAGGCGGCACAGCCGCTGGCGCAGGCGGAGTTCCTGAGCAAGCTCGAAGCCCAGGCCGGGCGCCGCCTCGGTGGCACCGAAACCCAGGCCGCGAAGGCGGCACTGGCGCTGCGCAACAATTCGCTGTCGTCACTGAAAAGCGGCCTGGCAGGCAAGGTAGGCGGTGCCGTCGGGCTCGACGGACCGACCGTGGAAGCCCTGCTGCCGCTGCTCGGGTTCTGACACCCGCGCGGCTGAAAACGACAACGCCGGCACACGCCGGCGTTGTCGTTTTCAGGCCGGCAGCATGGCCGGCGCCGGTGGCGGCACGGCGCGGGCAATGCGGTGCCGACCCTCGCCCTTGGCACGGTACAGGGCTTCATCCGCGGCATTGAGCAGGGCCGCCGGAGCACCCGCCTGCGGCACACAGGCCGCCAGCCCGATACTGACCGTCACCACGGGCGCCGTCTGCGAGGCCGCATGTGGCAGCGCCCGGGCATCCACCGCCAACAACACGCGCAGCGCCACTTCTTCCGCACCCGGGCTGTCGGTGCCCGGCAGCATGAGCACGAACTCCTCGCCACCATAACGGGCCGCCAGATCGCCGCTGCGCAGCAAGGCACCGGTCAGCGACGCCGCCACCTGCTGCAGGCAGTCATCACCGGCCGCATGTCCGTAGTGGTCGTTGTAACGCTTGAAGTGGTCGACATCGATGAACAGCAGCGCCAGCGGGCGCTGGTCGCGGCGGGCGCGCTCCCACTCGGCGGCCAGGCGCTCGTCGAAGTGGCGACGGTTGGCAAGCCCCGTCAGGCCGTCGCTGCGGGCCATCTGCTCCAGCTCGCGGTTCAGGCGCTCGCGCTCGGCCGACTCGTGCGCCAGCAACAGGCTGCTGAGGAAACTGATGCGCTCCTGGCGCTCGAGCAGCCAGGCGATGAACAGGCTGACGCCCAACGCGCCGGGGTAATAGTGGAACAGCATGCCCCAGTCGGGACGATGCTCAAGCAAGAGCGCGGCGCCCATGCCGGCCAGCCCGCCGGCCAGACAGGCCACCGCCGCCACCGGCTGGCTCAGGCGCAGGCCCAGCGTGCTGATGGTGATCACGAACATCACCACGTAAGTGAGGCTTTGGGCGAGGCGGGGCTCGGTAATGGCCAGGCTCAGGAAAACCGTGCTCGCCATCAGTATGCCGGCCGTCAGCGGCAGCAGGCGGTGGTAATGGCGACGCGCCGCTGGCAGCAGGAAGGCCAGCGCGGTCAGCGTGACCACGGCGGTATTGAACCAGGCACCGACCCACCACAGGCCGCCATCGGGCCCGAGCAACTCCTGGCGGAAGCCGGCACGACCGGCCAGCATCACCAGCAGGCAGACCAGCACCGCCACCGGCGCAGACACCGTGATGAAGCGCTCGAACTCCTCGCGGCGGCGGGCGGCAAAGCCGGCCGCGAGCGCGGGGGGAAAATGCAGGCGCAAAGGCAACTCGGCCAGCAGGCGGCGGGCGCCGTGCAGGGCATCGCGATCGAGCAGGGAGGCGGGGTCGGCCATGATCAAGACTGATTGGTCACTGGCGCGCTTTTTACCCCGCGCCACGCCTTCAGGCCAGCGTCAGGCAGCGCCCGGCACAAGTTTCTGACCAGTGGTTCACGCCCTGGCGGAAAGGGCCTGTGCGACCGGCGCCACGACCAGGCCATGACGGCCGGCCGCCTTGGCTGCATAGAGCGCGGCATCGGCCGCATCGAGCAGGGCCTGCGGCCCCTTGCCCTCGGCCCGGCGCGCGGCCACGCCGACACTGACCGTGAGCCGGCCGCTGCCGCCGGTGGCATGCGGCAGGGCCAGCGCATCCACCGCCGCCAGCACGCGCTGCGCCACCTCCACCGCCCCCTCGGTGTCGGTTTCCGGCAGCAGGATCACGAACTCCTCACCCCCGTAGCGCGCCGCCAGGTCGGCCGGGCGCAGCAGCGCCCCCTGCAGGGCGGTGGCCACCGCCTGCAGTGCCGCGTCGCCGGCATGGTGGCCGTAGTGGTCGTTGTAGGGCTTGAAGTGGTCGACATCGACAAACAACAGGCCGGTCGACAGACCGCTGCGGCCGGCGCGCTCCCACTCCCGCCACAGCGCCTCGCTCAGCGCGCGCCGGTTGGCGAGCCCGGTCAGCGGGTCCTCACTCGCATGGCGGGCCAGGATGGCGTTCAGGCGCTCGCGTTCGGCCGACTCGTGGCCGAGCAGCAGCGACTGCAGGAAGGCGATGCGTTCGTAGCGCTCCAGCACCGCGCCCAGGAACAGCGTGATGAAGAGGCTGCCGACACTGAACCAGACCAGCATGTACCAGTCCGGCGCCACGCCGAACTGGCGGTCGGCCAGCACGACGGCGAGCAGGATGCCGCCGCCGGCCGTGGCGGCGGCATGGGCCAGCGACAGGCGCAGGGCCAGCACCTGGATGTTGATGATGAGCAGGCAGACATAGCTGTTGGCCTGCATCAGCCGCGGGCTGTCCATGACCATGCTGCCGAGCAGCGCGATGCAGAGCGCACCGGCGCCCATGACCACGATGATGGGCTGGTAGTGCCGCTCCAGCGCCGGCTGCCGCACCAGCACGATGCCGCCGGCAATGATCAGCGCAATCAGCAGCTGCCCGGTCAGCCAGGTGCCGCGGTCGGGCCCGACCAGGCTGTCGCTGAAGAACAGCCAGCCAACACCGCCAATCAGCGCCTGCGCCACCGGCAACAGCGGCCAGCCTTCATGCGCCAGCCAGCGGAACTGCTCCAGCCGGTGCTGGCGGTAGCGCTGGTCGACAGCCGCCGGCAGGCGCGGCCAGAGCAGGCGCCGGGCCAGCAGCTGGCGGATGGCAGACAGGGTGTCTTCGGGCAGGACGGGCGTGGTCACGGTACGGGCCGGTCGGGGGCTGACATGCCCGTGTGTACACCGGACGTCCGGTCAGCTGTAGCAGCTTCCGACGAATGTCCGGCTCCGGGGCACCCCCGGCCTCGGGTACAATGCGCGCCCTTTTCCGTGCCGCCCGAGGCCGCCGCCATGTCCGCCACTGCTCCGACGCCGCCCGCCGCGCCTGCGCTGTCCGGCTACGACAAGTACTGGGCCGAGTGCCTGGGGCCGGCCCCCTTCCTGCCGATGTCGCGCGCCGAGATGGACGCGCTGGGCTGGGATGTCTGCGACATCATCATCGTCACCGGCGACGCCTATGTGGACCACCCGAGCTTCGGCATGGCCATCATCGGCCGCCTGCTCGAGGCCCAGGGCTATCGCGTCGGCATCATCGCGCAGCCCGACTGGCACTCGGCCGAGGCCTTCCGCGCGCTGGGGCGCCCGCGCCTGTTCTGGGGCATCACCTCCGGCAACATGGACTCGATGATCAACCGCTACACGGCGGACCGGAAAATCCGCTCCGACGATGCCTATTCGCCCAACGACGAAGGCGGCAAGCGGCCGGACCGCGCCTGCATCGTCTACGCCCAGCGCGCGCGCGAAGCCTTTCCCGACGTGCCGCTGGTGATCGGCGGCATCGAGGCCAGCCTGCGCCGCATCGCGCACTACGACTACTGGCAGGACAAGGTGCGCCGCTCCATCCTGCTCGATGCGAAGGCCGACCTGCTGCTCTACGGCAATGCCGAGCGCGCCATCGTCGAGCTCGCGCACCGCCTGAACCGCGGCGAAGCCATCGCCGACATCACCGACCTGCGCGGCACCGCCTTCGTGCGCCGCGACACGCCGCCCGGCATGTTCGAGATCGACTCCACGCAGGTCGACGCGCCGGGACGCATCGACAGCCACATCAATCCCTACCTGAACACCGCCGATGTCTCGGCCTGCGAGATCGAAAAACAGAAAGCCGCCAGCGCCGATGCCAACATGCCGGACGGCGCGCAGCCGGTCACGCTGCGGCCCTCGCCGGTGCTGCACGAGGCGATGAAGAAGCGCCTGCCGCCACGCGAGAAAACCGTGATCCGGCTGCCGTCCTTCGAGCGCGTGCTGCAGGACCCGGTGCGCTATGCCCATGCCAACCGCGTGCTGCACCTGGAAACCAATCCCGGCAATGCGCGTGCGCTGGTGCAGCGCCATGGCGACCGCGATGTCTGGCTGAACCCGCCCCCCATCCCGCTCAGTACCGACGAGATGGACTACGTCTTCGACCTGCCCTATGCGCGGCTGCCGCATCCGGCCTATGGCGGTGCGCGCATTCCCGCCTATGAAATGATCCGCTTCTCGGTGAACATCATGCGCGGCTGCTTCGGCGGCTGTACCTTCTGCTCCATCACCGAGCATGAAGGCCGCATCATCCAGAACCGCTCGCACGAATCAATTCTCGGCGAAATCGAGAAGATGAAGGCAACGCCGGGCTTTACCGGCGTGGTGTCGGACCTGGGCGGCCCCACTGCCAACATGTACCGCCTCGCCTGCAAGTCCCCGGAAATCGAGGCCGCCTGCCGCAAGCCGTCCTGCGTCTTCCCCGGCATCTGCGACAACCTGAACACCGACCACAGCTCGCTGATCGACCTTTACCGCAAGGCGCGCAAGATTCCCGGCGTGAAGAAGATCCTGATCGGCTCCGGCCTGCGCTACGACCTGGCCGTGCGTTCGCCGGAATACGTGAAGGAACTGGTGACGCACCATGTCGGCGGCTATCTGAAGATTGCGCCCGAGCATACCGAGAACGGCCCGCTGTCGAAGATGATGAAGCCCGGCATCGGCGCCTACGACGAATTCAAGGCCATGTTCGAGCGCTTCTCGAAAGAGGCCGGCAAGGAGCAGTACCTGATTCCCTACTTCATCGCCGCCCACCCGGGCACCACCGATGAAGACATGATGAATCTCGCGCTGTGGCTCAAGCGCAACGGTTTCCGCGCCGATCAGGTGCAAACCTTCTATCCCTCGCCGATGGCCACCGCGACCGCGATGTACCACTCAGGGCTGAACCCGCTGAAAAAGATTTCGCGCACCTACGACCCGAGGACTGGCGTGGGCGAGAAGGTGGACATCGTCAAGGGCGAGAAGCGCCGCCGCCTGCACAAGGCTTTCCTGCGCTACCACGACCCGAACAACTGGCCGCTGCTGCGCGAGGCCCTGAAGG
>DAIRDY010000153.1:0-5766 GCA_036795935.1 Moraxellaceae bacterium
CCTCTGGGGCCCGTCCGGCCCGAGGACGCAGGCCTATCAAATAAACAACGTTAGCCCGCAGAGCGCAGCGAAAAAACCACTGCCGTCGCCCATCAACAACACATCCTAAAAAAACCTCTCAGAAACCACGCCGCATCGGGACAGCCACCTCATCTCCTGAACGACACTGGGCCCCCGCCTGCGCGGGGGCGACGACAAAAGTGATGCACCGGTCTCCCAAAAAAATCACCGCAGCCCCCCATCCTCAAGGCTTCACCACCCACGGCGCATTCGGCAGCAAACCAAACATCTCCGGCGCATACATCGCCTCCACCTTCGTCGGCGGCAGGCGGAACTCGCCCGACTGGTTCAGCCGCAGCGTATACACCGCCGTCCACTTGCCCTTGTGGATGCGCTCGTAATACGCCCGGTAGGCATCCGCCGCGAATTCCGCATACGTCGCCCAGGTCCACTCCCCGCCGTCATGCTCCGCCGCCAGCGAGCTGTCGCGGCCCAGCGCACGCCCCAGCAAGGTCGCCCCGGCCGGCACCGGATCGTCCACCGCCACCCAGCCGATGTCGCTTTGTGCCTCCATTTCCAGACGCACGCGCAGCACATCGCCCACGCTCCACTGCCCCGGCACTTTCTGCTGTACCGGCAGCACGGTCTTGGTCACGGTGAAGCCGGTGCCATAGGGCGCGGCCAGCGGGATGCGCGCCCGCGACTGCACCGTGACCCAAGGCTTGCCGCTGCCGGCCTGCGCCAGTTGCAGCGTGCCCGGCGCCGCCGGCCAGTCCATGCGCACCGCCTCCGGCGCGGCAGCCGACCAGTCGAGGGCAGCCTGCTGCGCGCCCAGTGTCACCGTCGTGCGGCCCGCCACCGGCTCGCGCTCGAAATGCTGGCTGAACGCGCGCAGCGCAAAACCGCCCCACATATTGGCCACCGTGGTCGACCAGCGGCCTTCGCGCTGGCGCATCAAGAGACCGCGCAACAGGCGCGGCTGGTCTTCGCGCCAGGCCGGCAGGTCCATGGTGGCCAGCATCAGGCGCGACACCACGGCGGCATCGTTGTCATACAGCCACCACCAGTTGAATTCGCCCTCGCTGAGCAGGTAGGCGCTGCCCTGCAACGTGAGACGCGCGCGCAGCAGGCTTTCGGCCTGCGCCAGCCGCTCGGCCTGGCGCGGCAGGCCGCGACCATGGCGCAGCACCTCGAACCAGTTGACCAGCATCGCCGTGCTCCAGCGCGGCGCATCGATGTTGAGCGCATCCAGATGTGCAGGCTTCAGGCGGCCGTAGCGCGCGAGAATGGCCAGCACTTCCAGGCGGCGATGGTCATTGTCGAACTCGCGCAGGCGCCAGTCCTCGAACACGAGGCGACCTTCGGCATAGGCCACCAGCGCATCCAGCATCTGCGTGCGCGGCCCGTCCGGAATCGGCCAGTCCATCACTGTCGAGATGCGCAGGATGTGTGCCGTGAGGAAGGGATAGCCGCCACCGTTCGGGTAGAACGCGGCCAGGCCGCGCGCGTCGAGATAGGCCGGCAGCATGGCCATGGCGCCGTCCCAGAGTGCGCGCTCCTGCAGGCCGGCGGCCTTGGACGTGCGCTGCTCCAGACAGCTGTAGGGGTAGTTGCGGAAGTACTCGCGCACGGTGCCAAGGCTGTCGGCCAGACGCGCCTGGCCGCTGACCACAAGCGCGCCACCCGGCAAGGCACCGGCCGGCTTCTGCACCGGAATGCCGGCCTTGGCGTCGAGTTGCAGGAGCGTGGCCTGCCAGACCTGCTCCGGCACCGGATCCAGCACGCGCTGCGTGAGCGCCAGCGCATCGCGCACACGCGTGCTGCCGGCGCTGCCTTCGGCGCTGACCTGCCAGCGCAGCTCGCGCACCCCGGCCGGCACGGTGAAGGGCACCGGCACCACCTGCGAGGCGCCGGGCGCCAGCTCGACGCGCTGCTCGCGCACGGTGCCAAGGCCGTCAATGGCGGCGCGGAAGGTCAGCGCCTGCGGCGAGGCCGAGGCATTGCGCAGCGTGAACGAAGGATCGAGGCGATCGCCTTCGCGCACCACGAGTGGCAGGCCGCTGATGAGCTGCAGGTCCTGGAAGGTTTCGAGGCGGCCTTCGCCATGACCGAAACGGTCGCGGCTCACCGCCGCCGCCATCAGCCGGAAGCCGGTGAGCGCGTCGTTGAGCGGCACGGTGAAACGGGCGCGGCCGTCGGCATCGACGGTGGCACGTGCCTGCCAGAACACCAGCGTGTCGAAGAGCTCGCGCGTGCCGCCGCCCTGCCCGCCGCCACCGCCGGCCGGCAGCGCCTTGCGCCCGTAATGACGCTTGCCCACCACCTGCAGTTGCGAGGTGGCCGTCTCCATGCCATGGCCGCGTTCGGCCATCATCGGCGTCAGCACATCGAAACTCGGGTTGCCGGCGAGCTCGAGCAGCGCCTCGTCGACCGCGGCCAGTGTCACCTCGGTGCCGGCGGGCAAGCCCTGCCCCGCGGGCGGCGTCACCTGCACGCTCACCTGCGCCTGCTCGCGCGGCGCATAGCGCGGCTTGTCGCTCTGCACCTTCACGCCGAGGCGGGCCTCGGCCCAGTCCACGCGCACATTGGCAATGCCGAGCTTGAACGCCGGCTTGCCGAGGTCGATGAGCGCCGTCGGCGCCACCGCGCTGTTGCGACCGCGCAACAGCAGTGCCGAGACATAGACGTTGGGCGCGTACTCGGCCTTCACCGGCAGCGTGAGCACCGGATCTTTCGCATCCAGCCGCGCAACGCGATGCTCGATCACGCCATCGCGCTCGATGCTGACCAGCGCCGTGGCTTCCGGGAAGGGCATGCGCACCTGCAGGCGCATGGTCTCGCCGGCGCGGTATTCCTTTTTCTCGGGCAAGAGGTCGATGCGGTCGTTGTTGTCCTGGCCGAACCACCAGCGGTCACCGCCGCTGACCCAGGTGCTGGTACTGGCCACGGCTTCGCGACCGGCCTCGTCGCGCGCGGTGACACGCAGCACCAGCTCGCCCGACACCGCAGGCTGCACCGTACAGCGCAGCTCGCCTTTGGCATTGCTGCGGCCGGCGCAATTCACCGGTACCGCTTCGCGCTTCGTCACCGTGTCGTAGCTGTAGAAACCGCCGACGGTGCGCTTGCGATGCGTCTGCTCGGTGCGCAGCTCGGCGCTCACCGTCACCGGCACATTGGCGCGCGGCTTGAGGTCGGTGCCCAGGGTGACGATGTCCACCGGCTGTGGCGTCTTGCCATCCAGGCTGACCCAGGACGGCAGGCGGATGCCGGGCAGCACGGCAGCCGGCCACAGCGCCACCGCACTGCTCACCGTCTGTACCTCGCCGGAAGGATCGCGGTACTCCATTTCCACGCGCAGCTGGCCCGTCTTCGCGAGGGCTGGCAGTGCGGCCGTGTCGGCACGGCCGCTGCCGCCCTTGTCCAGCGTCAGCGCACGCTCCTCAAGCAGCACGGGCTCGAAGCCCTCGCCCTCGTCATGGCTGCCATCGTCGAAGCGGTAGTCCTCATAGGCCGGCAGGCTGACCGCCTGCGCGCTGACACGGCCGCGCAGCGTCACCGCGGCATCGGCATAGCCGCCGCCGTTCAGGTAGCTGAGCTGCAGGTCCGCACTGACACGGCCCGGCTGCACCAGCGGCCCCGGCGGCAGCACGAGCTGCGGCTTCAGCACCGGCAGCCGGAATTCCTCGACGCGAAAGCGCGCCAGCTCCAGCTGCGTGTCCTTGGTAAGGAGCTCAAGGCGGTAGCTGCCGAGCTTGGCCGACAGCGGCACCGGCCAGCGACTCTCGCCATTGCCGTTGTTGTCGATATCGAGCGGCAGCTCGTATTTCTGGTCGGAGCCTTCATGCACCAGCTGCAGTTTTTCATAGCGCGGGTTGACCGGCGCGCGCAGGCCGGTCAGCGCCATTTCGCGCAGCACATGGCGCGCATGCAGCGTGTCGCCGGCACGCAACAGGCTGCGGTCGAGAATGCTGTGACCCAGCAGCGTGCCCGTGCCCCGCCAGCTGCTCAGGTTGAAGCGCCAGCTTTCGATGCCCTCGTCCCAGCCCGGCAGCACGAAGGCCATGTCGCCGGCCTTGCGCACGATGACGGCATGGCTGCCGCGGCAATCGCCCCAGCCTTCGAAGTCCGGCGGCGTGTCGATCTGCGCAATGCCGTCGCGGTCGGTGCGGCCACGCCACACCACCTTGCGCGTCTTGCATTCGTAGACGGCGACATCGGCCTCGGGCACGGGCGCCGCCTTGTCCAGCGTGGTCACCCAGACCTGCGCGTTCTCCTTGCCATAGCGCAGGTGCACGCCGAGGTTGGTGACCACCGACAGCGCCGACACATACATCGGCGCCGGCGTTTCCATCAGCGAGGTACCGAGGAAGCGGCTTTCCACTTCATGCACATACACGCCGCTGTCCGGCACCGGCAGGCCGATGACCTCGAACTCCTTGCCCGGCAGCGTGCGCGGCAAGACCTGCGTCGTCACGCCCGTCTGTTTTGCGAGCAATGACTTCGAGCGCGGGTCCGGGTCGATCAGGCGGTCGTTGGCATCGCGCCGGCCGCACTGGTAGCAGGACTGTTCGCCCTGGTGCTTGTCGAAACGCCTGAGCCAGTCCAGCAGCGCGCTGTCGCTGTCGGGCAGCTTGAGGGTGAGCAGCCGGGCCTCGCCCTGCACGCCGCCGCCTTCCAGGTTGCGCACGGTCAGCGGCACGGCACCGGCTGCCCTCTCGACCATGCCGAAGGGCGCGGCGAACTTGGCCAGCGGCGGATACGCGGCGGTTTTCACCTCGAGCGGAAAGCGGACGGCATTGGCCAGCACGCGGCCGGAGACATCGCGCAAGTCCGGCGGCAGGACCACACGGAAGGCGGCCTCCGGCGGGAAGGGGCCGCGGAAGCGCAGGAAACGGCCGTCCACGAAATCGTCCGGCGACAGGCCGCTGTCACCGCCGTAGTCGCCATAGTCATCGTCCATGGCATTGGGCAACGGCGCCCAGCTGCGGCCCGGGCCTTCCAGCCGCACGGCCTTGAGCTGCGCGGCACTGACGATGTCGGAAAACTCCAGCGTCATGTCCGTCATCGGCGCACAGCCCTGGCGCGCGTTCTCGCGCGTACAGCGGAAGAAGGCCGTGAACGCCGGCCGCACCTTGAAATTCAGCACCTGATCGCTCGTGCGCGCGACACCGGTTTTCGACTGCAGGCCCTTGGCCAGCACCAGCTTCACCTTGGCCGCCGGCGGCAACTGGCGCGCGCATCGGGCCGCGCGCCACTCGACGGTCAGGTTGCGCTCGGCCCACCACTGCCGGTATTCGTCCGGCAGCGTCGCCACGAACGCGCGCGACTCGTCCACCGTCAGCCAGCGCAGCGGAATGCGCTCCTTCACGCCCTCCACCAGGCAGTAACTGTGCTGGGGCAGGCTGCGCACATCGTTCTCGCCGGTGAACTTGAGCAGGAAGGTCTGGTTCTCGTCGATTTCGTCCTGCCCGTCATGGGGCCGCGATTCGCTGATCACCGGACCGCCGGTATTGATGTGGTAGAGCACGGTGCCGCCCACCGGCGACCCGGACACGCCACGCAGGCCCTGCACGCGACGAAACTCGCAGGCCATGCCGGACGGCAGCCAGCGCTCGAAGTCGTAGACCCAGTTGCGCGTGTCCACCCAGCGTCCCTTGCCGGGCACGGCGCAGCTCACGGCAAAGGGGTTGTACACGCGGCCCTCGCCGAGCCGGATCATGGCCTCGGAGAAACGCACCTGAACCTGCCGCAGCGGATAGGCCTCGC
>DAIRDY010000154.1:0-3141 GCA_036795935.1 Moraxellaceae bacterium
AGGCTGGCGCGATCGAGGAGGACGGCCCGCCTCACCGGCAGGCCTCGTTCATGGCCTGTCGCAACTGCTGCATGTGTGCCGCATGCTCTGCGTCGCTCATGTAGACGCGCTCACCCTTGGCATTGAGGTTATACAGGCGGCGCCCCTCGGCATTGCGGGCATGATCGCGGATTTCATTGCAACGCTTGGCGCGAACCTCTGCATCTGCGCGCGCTTTGGCGGCCACCGCCTCGGCAGCCTCGCGCTCTTCCTGCAAAGCATCCGCCATGCGTCGCTGACGCTCCAGACGCTCAGCATTCGATACGCCGGCCGCCGCCGGTGCAGGCGAAGCGGCACCACCCACCGGCACGGGCATTGGCTTTTCGATGGCCTGCACCGGGCGGGACGTGTCCGGCTTGCGGTCGCTGAAATGCACGCGGCCCTCGGCATCGGTCCACTTGTACATTTCGGCCAGCGCCGGTGCCGCCAGCAGCGGCAGGCAACACAGCAACATGGTGACGGTTCTCATGACTCCCCTCCGCCTTGCGGGCTCCGGATTCCCTGTCATTGCAGCAGAGACGACACAGGCGGCCAAGGCCGCCTGTGTAATGTTTACTGCAGCGTGTCCGCCGGCGCCGTGCCGGCCTGCTGCGCCTGGCGCTGGCGCTGCGCCTCGGCAAACACGGCATCGAAATTCACCGGCGCCAGCAGCAGCTGCGGGAAGCTGCCGCGGGTGACCACATCGGACACCGTCTCGCGCGCGAACGGGAACAGCACGTTCGGGCAGTAGGCGCCCAGGATTTGCGCCAGCTGCGCTTCCGGCACGCCGTCAATCATGAAAATGCCGGCCTGCTTCACTTCCACCAGAAATGCGGTGTTGCCGCCGTTCTTCACGGTCACGGTAAGGCCGAGCACCACTTCGTAATTCTTGCCGTCGTCCAGGCGACGGGTCTGCGTGGACAGGTCCACGTTCACGTCCGGCTTCCACTCGCCGAGAAACACCTGCGGCGCATTGGGCGCCTCGAAAGACAGGTCCTTCACGTAGATGCGCTGGAGGGCGAACTGGCCCTGCTGGGCGCTCTGCTGTTCCGACATGAAAAAAATTCCTTGTTGTTGGTGTTGTGGTGATGAAAAGGCTCAGGCGGTGAGCAGGGCATCGAGCTTGCCTGCGCGTTCCAGTGCATACAGGTCGTCACTGCCGCCAATATGCTGGCCGTTGATGAAGATCTGCGGCACCGTACGCTGCCGCGTGCGCTCCATCAGCGCGACACGCTCGGCGGCATCGCGGCTGACGTCGATTTCCGTCCAGCTCACGCCTTTCTGCTTGAGCAGGTTCTTGGCGCGCACGCAGTAGGGGCAGATCGGGGTGGTGTACATCACGACATCGGCCATGGGGACTCTCCGCGACAGCGCTTATTTCTTGACCAGGGGCAGCGACTGGCCTTTCCAGTTGCTGATGCCGCCTTCGAGCTTGTAGACGCGGGTGAGGCCCGCGGCCTTGAGCTGGCGACCGACCGTGCCGGCGACCTGGCCCAGGTTGCAGACAATGACGATGGGGCGCTCAAGGTCCTTTTTCAACTCCTCGAGGCGCTCGCCGATGCGGCTGTAGGGAATGTTCTCGCTGCCGGTGATGTGGCCGGCCTTGAACTCGGCCACGTCGCGCACGTCGATGATGCGGGCGTTCTCGCGGTTGGCGAGGCCGGACAGGGCCTGCGGGCTGACGGCCTGGCCACCACGGCTCATCTCGGTGGCGATATAGGCGGCAATGAGGGCGATCAGCAGGCCGAAGAGGATGTAGTGGTTGACGACGAATTCGAGGAAGCGGTCCATGGGAATGACGGGGTCTGGCTCAAAACGGGCCGGCAGTATACCCCGGGCACCCCGGCAGCCGTAGGGCCGCGCCGGTTCCTCAGGCCTGCGGCCGGGTCAGCGCCCCGCGCAGGGTCTGGAAGCGTGCGAAGCGGCCGGCATCAATGCGCCCCTCGGCCACCGCCTGGCGCAGCGCACAGCCCGGCTCCTCCCGGTGCGCGCAATTGCGGAAGCGGCAGCTGCCGAGGAAGGGCGCGAACTCGACATAGCCGTCCAGCAGCTGTGCCTCGTCGATATGCCAGAGCCCGAACTCGCGGATGCCCGGCGAGTCGATCAGCGCACCGCCGCCCGGCAGGTGGAACAGGCGCGCCGTGGTGGTGGTGTGCTGGCCCAGCTTCGAGCCTTCGGAGATGTCGCGGACCAGCTGCCCGGCTGCCGGCAGCAGCACGTTGATCAGCGAGGACTTGCCGACCCCGGACTGGCCGACAAAGACCACGGTCTGCTGCCCGATCAGCGCCGCGAGGTCGGCCATGTCGCCCGCCGCCGCGCTGACCCGCCGCACCTCGTAGCCGATGGCGGCATAGGGGGCGAGCAGCGCATCCATCACCGGCGCCAGCGCCGGCGTCACGAGGTCGGCCTTGTTGAGCAGGATGACGGGGCGGATGCCGGTCAGCGCGCAGGCCACGAGGTAGCGGTCGACGAGCAGGGCCGAGGGTTCGGGAAACGGCGAGATCACCAGCAGGATGCGGTCGATGTTGGCCGCCACCGGCTTCAGCTTGCCGTAGGGATCGGGGCGCACCAGCAGGCTCTGGCGTTCCTCGAGCGCGGTGACGACGCCGATGGCCTCGCGCCCGTCCTCGCGCCTGGGCGCCGCCTGCCAGACCACGCGATCGCCGGTGACCAGATGCTCGAGATTGGCGCGCAGGTGGCAGCGGAAGACCTGGCCCGCGCGCTCGCCACTGAGCGCCTCGATGTCGAGCTGGGTGCCGTAATGGGCAATGACGAGGCCGGGCTCTTCCGCCGCCAGCTCGCCACTTTCCAGCAACGCGGTGGCCGCCGCCTCGCGCCGGCGCGCGCGCTCGAGGCGCTCGTCCTGGATGCGCTGCACGCGGTGCGTCTGCTGGCGGGTGAGTTTTCGCTTGCTCAAGGGAACCTCTGAAAAACCGCGCCATCGGGCGCCCTGCTTCGTTGCATCCTCACTCACCCCTCGCCTATCGATTGGATATGTCTCGGGGCTTCGCTGCGGGGCGCCTCGCATGGCATCCCGCTGTCGCGGTTTTTCAGTGGCTCCCAGGAAATCGTCCCGAAAAAGCCCGGAGGGCGCGGAAAGGGCTCTGCTATGATGGCCCGCAT
>DAIRDY010000154.1:3241-5736 GCA_036795935.1 Moraxellaceae bacterium
TCGTCCCGAAAAAGCCCGGAGGGCGCGGAAAGGGCTCTGCTATGATGGCCCGCATTCTGCCACCGGGAGCCCTGCATGAGCAGCAACAAAGAAGGCAATCTGGTCTGGATCGACCTGGAAATGACCGGCCTCGACCCGGACAAAGACCGCATCATCGAGATCGCCACCATCGTCACCGATGCCCATCTCAACGTGCTGGCCGAAGGCCCGGTGTTCGCCATTCACCAGAAGGACATGGTGCTGAACGCGATGGACGAGTGGAACACGCGCCAGCATGGCGGCTCCGGCCTCACCGAGCGCGTGCGCCGCAGCAAGATCGACGAGGCCGAGGCGGAAGCAAAGACCATCGAATTCCTGAGCCGCTTTGTCGATCCGCGCAAGTCGCCGATGTGCGGCAACTCGATCTGCCAGGACCGCCGCTTCCTCTACCGCACCATGCCCAAGCTGGAAGCCTTCTTCCACTACCGCAACCTGGACGTGTCCACGGTGAAGGAACTGGCCCGGCGCTGGTACCCGGACCTGATGGGCAACTTCACCAAGCAGAGCTCGCACCTCGCGCTCGACGACATCCGCGACTCCATCGCCGAGCTGCGCTACTACCGCCAGTACTTCTTCCGCCTGCCCGAGGCCGACTGAGCGCGACGCGGGGCCGTACCGGCCCCGCGCCTTCAGCTGGCGGTGGCGAAAGCCGCATCCGGCAGGGTGTAGCAGGCCCCGCCCGGCAACAGGCCGAGGTCATAGCCGCTCACTTCCCGCAGCTCCACGCCGGTATAGCTGGCATTCATGCCCTGCGCCGGCCCCTTCTGCGTCACCGTCAGCGTGCCCGTGGTGGCACGGAACAGGCGGCGGAACCCGATGAAATTGCGCTCGTCCTTGAACAGGCCCAGCCAGCAGCCGCTGCTGCCGTTGACGCTGAAGTCGCAGCTGGCCGGTGCCGAGTTGCCATGGAACAGCTGCAGGTAGTCGTCGTTGGGCAGGCCGATGTTGGTCTGCGGCAGGGCCTGCACCGCCACGCTGCTGCCGGCGAAGGGCTGGTACTCCAGCAGCGGCAGCAACGGGCAGTCCAGCGGCCCGGCGCCATCCGGATCCGTCAGCCGGTTGTCCATGGCCACCGCGCCCGCGAGCACGACACGCTGGCCGCCCGGCACCAGCCGGCCCTGGTCATTGCTTTCCTGCAGCAGCAGGCCGTCGAGCTCGGCCTGCCACTCGCCGCGCACCTCACCCAGCGCCTGCAGCGTAAGCTGCCCGGCGATGGCCGTGAACACGCGCGCCGCACTCACCGGCTGCGGGTCCGGACTGCCGGCAGTCAGCACGTCCTGGAACAGGCGCACGGTGATCTGCGTCTGCACCGCCGGCACGCCGAGCGCGTACACCCCCGGCGCCAGCGTGCGGCCGTCGTCGACCATGATCACCAGCCGCTCCGGCAAGGTGCCGCCCAGGCCTTCGCTGAGCACACCCTGCCAGGCATAGTCGGCCGACTCCGGCACCAGCAGGCCGTCGGGATGCACCGGCAGGAAGGGGAGCGCCGCCTGGACCGCAATCGGCTCCGGCTCAGGCGCGGCCTGCACGAGGGTGGTGGTTTCGTCCTTGCAGCCGGCCAGCAGGCCAAGCAGCAGGCACACGGACAGCCGGCCCGGCCGGCAAAAGGACGTGGCAACTTGCATGAGGCATTCCCTGTCATCACACGGTCTGCCAAGTAGAGCGCAAAAGCCGCCACGGCGACAGCCGGCCGGCATGGCAGAATCGCGGCCTTCATCGGCGCCCCGGGGACCTGACATGAACTGGCAACTCGCCTCGCTGCTCACGCTGCTGGCCCTGCTCGCGCTCGGCACCACGGACGCCGAAGGCCAGCGCGGACGCGAGCTCGTCACCAGCATCGAGATTCCCGCCGACGCCATCGAGACCCTGCTCACGGCCGAGCCGGAAGGCTTGTTTACCGCCGGCTGGGAGCTGCCGGAGGCGATCCGGCTGGCCAGCGCCGGCAATCCCTGGCGCATGGAGCTGGAGCTGGAGGCCGCCCCCGGCAGCGACGGTGGCGCCCGCGCGCTGTTCCTGCTGCGCTGGCATGACGCCCCGAGCGACGAGGACATGGGCTCGCCCGTCCAGTCGCTGCGCTTCGGCCTGGCCGAGGCAAAGGGCGGCAGTCGCGTCACCGTGCATCGTGTCGGCGCGCCGCTGTCGCTGCGCGAGAACCGCGACGTGCGCTTCGAGCTGGCGCTGGCCGAACGCCACAACCTGGACATCCGCGGCCTGCGCCTGCACCTGTGGTCGGGCATGGCCAACCCGGGCTGGCGCGACGTACTGGGCAGCCTGCGCCTGCTGTGGATAGCGCTGATTTTCGCGGTATTCGTGCATTGGTCGCGGCGCGAACGCAGACCCGCGCTCGCGGAATAGCGCAGGCAGTGCCGGCTCAGCCGGCGGCGCGTGTCCGCTGCTGCTGCAGCGCCCAGCGGATGTGCTCGGCGAGCACCTCGCCGGCCTCCGGCAGGCGCGCT
>DAIRDY010000155.1:0-5701 GCA_036795935.1 Moraxellaceae bacterium
GTCGTATGGGAGAAAATTCTACTTCTGGCGACGGTGGTTTTCAGGGGGGATTACCCCAGCAAATGAAAAACGGCCCCGCGGGGCCGTTTTTCATTTGCTGGCAGCGCTCGCGGCCGCTGGCCTGACCGGCTGGTAGGTCAGCAGGTCGATGGTGTAAAGCGCGGTATCGTCATGCTGCACCACGCGCGCCGGCAGGAAGCCCAGGTCGCGCGCCAGCCAGAACATGGTCTGCCGCTCCGGGTCGTCATGCAGGCGCTTGATGCGCACGGTCTTCAGCTTGCCGAGCGGGGTGTCCAGCACTTCCTCGCCATCAATCACGAATTTCTGTTCCTCGGCGCGCTTGGCGTCGGCCAGCACATAGGGGCCGCCGAGCCGGCCAAGGTCATTGAGGTCACGGCGCAGCTGGATCTCGAAATTGAGCGGATCGACGCTGCCGGCGCGCAGCGGATAGGTGGAGACGCGCTCGTCGCGCTGGCCTCGTGCCTGTTTGGTCAGCCAGTTGTAGTCCACGCTGGCCTTGCGGCTGATCATCAGCACCTTGTGCTGCTTCTGGTAGCGCAGCGGTGTCACTGTGCGTCCGTTGAAGCGGAATTCACTGCTTTCGGTGGCGGTGGCCATCGAGGTGGTCGCGGAAAAGCGGTAGCGCCACTGGTCGCCGCTGCGTGCTTCCAGCACGCGCGTGGCGGTGCCGGTCAGCTTGTTGTCGAGGTTGAAACGGTAGGTGGCCGTGTAGGGCACGAGCTCCCAGGCAGGCAGCAGCGGGCTGGCCACGAGCAGGAAAAGTGCAAGAAGGAAGCGCGGCATAAGGACTCCTTGTGGCCGCGCAACCTGCGGATGTCAGGCGGCGGATGTCAGGCGGCGAGGCGTTGCCAGCGGCGCGTCGTCGAGCAGGGCGCGGCCGTCGCGCCAGCACAGGCGGCCATCTGCGAGCCAGACTAGCACTTCGGGATAGAGCCGGTGTTCGGCGTCGTGTACGCGCTCGGTAAGAAGTGTTTCGGTATCGTGAGGCTGTACCGGCACCACCGCCTGTGCGATCACCGGGCCGCCATCGAGTTCGGCGGTCACGAAGTGTACCGAGCAGCCGTGTTCGGCATCGCCGGCCTCGAGCGCGCGGCGGTGCGTGTGCAGGCCCTTGTACTTCGGCAGCAGCGAGGGATGGATGTTGAGCAACCGGCCCTCGTAATGCTGCACGAAGGCCGGCGTCAGGATGCGCATGAAGCCGGCGAGCACCACGACATCCGGTGCCCAGTGGTCGATCTGCCGCATCAGCGCGGAGTCGAAGCTGTCGCGGTCGGGAAAGTCCGTGTGCGCGATGACGGCGGTGGCAATGCCGGCTGCAGCGGCGCGCGTGAGGCCGTAGGCCTCTGCCTTGTTGCTGAGCACGCCGACAAGCTGCGCACGCAATTCACCGGCCCCGATGCGGTCGATGATGGCCTGCAGGTTGGAGCCTGAGCCTGAAATCAGGACGGCAATCTTCAGCATCGGGCGTGCTCGCGGATCAGCTTGCGGTCAGGCAAAAACCACGGTGGGTTCGCTGTGCGTGGACGGCACGATCTTGCCGAGCAGCCAGGCGTCCTCACCGGTGGACTTGAGCTGGGCAATCGCGGCCTCGGCCTGCGCGGCCGGCACCACGACCACCATGCCGACGCCGCAGTTGAAGGTGCGATACATCTCGAAGCGCTCGACATTGCCGGCGGCCTGCAGCCACTGGAACAGCGGCGGCCAGGTCCACGACGATTCGTTGATGACGGCATCGCAGCCTTCGGGCAGCACGCGCGGCAGGTTGCCGGGCAGGCCGCCGCCGGTGATGTGGGCGAGTGCGTGCACCGGCAGCGCCTTGATCAGCGCCAGCATGGACTTCACGTAGATGCGTGTCGGCGTCATCACCACGTCGGCCAGCGGGCGGCCGGCCAGGTCCTGGTTCAGGTCGGCACCCGAGACCTCGATGATCTTGCGCACCAGCGAATAGCCGTTGGAGTGCGCGCCGCTGGAGGCGACGCCGATCAGCACGTCGCCGGCCTGCACCTTGCTGCCGTCGATGATCTCGGACTTTTCGACGACACCGACGGCAAAGCCGGCGAGGTCATAGTCTTCGCCCTCGTACATGCCGGGCATTTCCGCGGTTTCGCCGCCGACCAGTGCGCAGCCGGCTTGCAGGCAACCCTCGCCGATGCCGGTGACGACGGTGGCCGCCGTGTCCACGTTCAGGTGGCCGGTGGCGTAGTAGTCGAGGAAGAACAGCGATTCGGCGCCGCAGACCACGATGTCGTTGACGCACATGGCGACGAGGTCGATGCCGATGTGTTCGTGGCGCTTAAGCTGCAGCGCCAGCTTGAGCTTGGTGCCGACGCCGTCGGTGCCGGAGACCAGCACCGGCTGCCGGTAGCCGGCCGGGATTTCGCAGAGCGCGCCGAAGCCGCCCAGGCCGCCCAGCACTTCCTTGCGGGCGGTACGTTTCGCCACGCCCTTGATGCGGTCGACCAGGGCATCACCGGCGTCGATGTCGACTCCGGCATCCTTGTAGCTGAGGGAGGGCTTGTTCTCGGACATGGCGGGCACGCGGGGCAGGGGATCGAAGGCCGCGCATTATACGGGATGTGCCGGAAAATGCCCGCCTTGTACCACAGCCGATTTGCCAGCCCGGGCGGGCATTTCGTAGTGTATGCGCCTTGTCCCGTCCGGGAGTCTGCATGTTCCCCCGCTTTTGTCTTCTCTGCTTGCTTGCCGCGCTGCCTGCCCTCTCCGCTCTTGCTGACGAGGGGGGCGACCGCGCGCGCCTGGCTCGCGAGTTGCTGCAGATGGCTGGCACTGCACTGGTGTTTGACGATCCTGCCGTGCAGCGCGCGCTTGCCGATCCGCTGCCGCATCTGGCGGCACCGCGCGAGCGCCTGCTGGCGCGTGCCGGCCTGCAGGCGTGGGCGCCGCCCCGGATCTGGCTGCTGCGCCAGGACGGTGAGCGTTGGCGCAACCTTGCCGAGGAGCCGCTTGTGGCCGCCGCCGCCGAGGCGCGCGGTCTTGTACTGCTGCCGGCCCGGCCCTTGCCCAGTGCCGAGCTGCTCCTGCCCGGCCTCCTGCGCCAGGAGGAAAAGATGCTGCCCGGGCTGCTCGCGGCCCATGGTGCCGACACCCTGGTACTGGTGACTGCCGCCGAGTGGACGCTGTTGCGCCCGGGACTGCGTCGCCAGTCGCGCCTGCCGGCGGACCCGGCCTTGCTGCCGGCGCTGCTGGCCGAAACACTGGCGCAGGCCTGGCACTGGCCGGAGGCTGGTGGTCGCGCGCTGGTGCAGGTCGAGGGCGTGACCGACCTCAAGGCCCTGCTGGCCGTGCAGTCGGCCCTGCAGGCCCTGCCCGGCAGCCGGCAGGTGCAACTGGTGCGCACCGCCGGCGACCGCGCCTGGTTTGCCTTTGCGGCGCCGGGTGGTGACGCCCTGCGCCAGTTGCTCGACAGCGAGCCGCGCCTGCCGGCACGGCCGGCGGCCGATGGCGGCCTGGGCCGCAGCGTGCTCGAGGCGCGCCGCCTGGCGGGCCTGCTGCCGGCACGTCGCTGGGCGCCCGAGCTGGCCCCGCCGCCGTCCCCCGTTACGTTCTGAGGCCGAGACCCCGTCATGGACCTGACCGATATCCGCCCCTGGCTGGGGCTGCTGGCCCTGCTGCTCTTCGGCTGGCTGCTGTGGCTGCTTGGCCCCATCCTGATGCCGTTTGCGGCCGGTGCCCTGCTGGCCTACCTCGGCAATCCGCTGGTAGACCGCCTGATGCGGCTGGGGCTGAGCCGGATCTGGGCGGTCAGCCTGTCTTTCTTTTCCCTGGTGCTGGCCATCGTGGTCGCGCTGGTGCTGGTGTTGCCGCTGCTCTGGCAGCAGGTCATCTATCTGGAGGAGCGCCTGCCGCGCGTGCTGCGCTGGTTCAACCGCGAGGCCATTCCCTGGATCGAGCAGCATCTGCACCTGCGCATCGATCGTCTCGACATGGACCTGATCACGCAGTGGCTGTCGAGCTACTGGGTCGAGGCCGGCTCGGCCGCGGGGACCGTGCTGGCCCAGGTGGCGCGCTCGGGCATGGATTTTGTCGCGCTGGCCGGCATGCTGGCGCTGGTGCCGGTGGTCACCTTCTACCTGTTGCTGGACTGGGACGACCTGCTGGCACGCATCCGCAACCTGATTCCGCGCCCGCTGCTGCCGCGCGTGAGCCTGATGGCCGGCGAGTGTGACGAGGTGCTGGCCGCCTTCCTGCGCGGGCAGTTGCTGGTGATGCTGGCGCTGGGGGTCATCTACTGGCTGGGCCTGCAGCTCGTCGGGCTGAAGCTGGCGCTGATGATCGGCCTGCTGGCCGGGCTGGCCAGCATCATTCCGTATTTCGGCTTTGCCGTCGGCATCCTGGCCGGCAGCGTGGCGGCGCTGGTGCAGTTCGGCAACTTCCAGGCCGTGCTCATGGTCTGGGCAGTGTTTGCCGTCGGCCAGGCCATCGAGGGCTGGCTGCTGCAGCCCTATCTCATCGGCGACAAGATCGGCCTGCACCCGGTGGCGGTGATCTTCGCCATCATGGCCGGCGGCCAGCTGTTCGGCTTTGTCGGCATGCTGCTGGCGCTGCCGGCGGCGGCCGTCATCATGGTCCTGCTGCGCCATGCCCACGAGCGCTACCAGCAAAGCACGCTGTACCAGCCGGTGACGGAGACGGCACCACCGTCCGATGCGCCGCCGCCGGCAACACCGGATGCTGCGGCCGACGACCATGCCGGCTGAGCAGCTGCTGCTGGCCGTCCGGCCGCGACCGGACGCGCGTCTGGCCGACTTTGCCGGGCCTGCCTATGCGCCGCTGCTGGCGGCGGTCGGCGAGAGTCTGCGCCAGCCGGGCAGCCTTCTTTACCTTCACGGCCCTGCCGGGCATGGCCGCAGCCACCTGCTGGCCGCCTTGTGCACGGCAGCCGAGGCCGACGGCCTCGCCGCCATGGCCCTGCCGCTGGCGGAGCTCCTGTCCGAAGGACCGGAGCTGCTGGCCGGCCTGGAAGTGCAGGACCTGCTGGCACTCGACGACATCGAGGTGGTGGCGGGGTGCCGGGACTGGGAGGAGGGCCTCTTTCACCTGATCAACCGCACCCGCGCGGCCGGCGGCCGGCTGGTGTTCTCGGCCGGGGCGCCGGCCCCGGCACTGGGCCTGTTGTTGCCGGACCTCGTTTCCCGGCTGGCCCAGGCGCCGGCCTGGGCCATGCCGCTGCCTGACGATGCCAGCCGCGAGGCCCTGATTGCCGCGGCCTCGGCCCGCCGGGGCTGGGTGCTCGAACCCGGGGTCCGGCGCTACCTGGCGCAGCGTGCCCCGCGTGAGCCGGGGCGGCTCCTGGCCTGCCTCGAGCAGTTGGACCGGGCCTCGCTGGCGGCCGGTCGCCGGCTGACCGTGCCCTTCGTGCGCGACTGTCTTGATGGCCCGGATACCGCCGCAAAGGACGGCTCCTGAGGCCGGACGGCGCCTTGCCCCTGCCGGCGCGGATATGCGACAGTACCGCCGCCTCCGGGTCCGGAATAACAAAAAGCAACAGCTTGCCGCGTCAGCGGCTGGGTAGCATGCCCGCGGGCGCTGCCTTGCCCCATCTAAGAACAAGAAAAGAGCATCGGGAGACCACCTCCATGTCATGGTCCAGGAGAAGCCTTGCTGCAGCGCTTCTCGCCCTTCACCTTCCTGTCGCGCACGCCGATACCGTCATCGTCAA
>DAIRDY010000156.1:0-5561 GCA_036795935.1 Moraxellaceae bacterium
CGGCCGCGCTGGGGGATGTTGTCGGCCTGCCCCCGGCCGAGCCCGCCGCCGGCGGAGCCGGCGCCCCCGCCCCGCCTCTCGCCGCCTTCCCCTACCCGGCGGCGCGCCGGGCGGCCCGTCGGCTGCACGGCCGGCAGGGCCGGTGCTACGCTCAGGCTGTGGCGCCAGCGTGCGCCCGTCATAGATTGCTGCTTCCGCTGCCACCCCGGGACTTCCCGGCCACCCAAGGACGCCCCATGCCCGTGCTGCGCTGGCTGTGCCTCTGCCTGCTGCTGGTCGCGAGCCCGCTGCTCGCGGCGGCACCGGCACGTCCGGGGCCGGCCTATGTGGTGGCCGTGGTGCCGGTGCATCCGCCAACCGAGATCCGCCGCCGCTGGCAGCCAGTGCTGGATCATCTGGTCCGCGAGACCGGCCTCAACCTGCAGTTCCGCTATTTCGACTCCAACGAGGCCTTCGAGGCCAGCATTGCGCGCGAAGAGCCCGAGTTCGCGATGATCGGCCCGTGGCAGCTGTGGCTGGCGCGCGACCATTACCGGCCGCTGTTGCGCGGCCGCACGCCGCTCACCGGCCTCGTCGTCGTCCCCGCCAGCAGTCCCTTGCGCACACTGGCCGACCTGCACGGGCGCTGGCTGGGCATGCCCGACGGCAGCGATCTCGCCGCCAACGTGCTGCTGCGCCAGTTGCTCGCCGAGCAGAAGATCGCGCCGCGCTTCCAGACCACGCGCACCCACGCCAACGCGCTGCGCAATGTGGTGCTGGGCCGGCTCGATGCCGCCGCCGTGAACAACTACAGCCTGCGCCTGCTGCCGGCGGAAATGCAGCCGCGCCTGCGCGTGCTGCACGAGTCGCCATCACTGCCGGGCCCCGCTTTTGCCGCCGCCCGCCGCGTGCCAGCGGCGGTGGCCGAGCGCATCACCGCCGCGTTCCTCTATCTGCGCCAGCACCACCAGGATGTACTGCAGGCGGCGCTGATGTCCGACATCGAGGAAGCCGACCTCGAACGTGACTACGGCATGCTCATCCGCTTCCCTGCGGAGGTCGGCAATGCACGTCGCTGAACGCCTGCGCCAGCTCGCGCAGCGCCTGCTGCCCCGCGGCTTCAACCAGCAGGTGGCGGCGCTGTCGGCACTGTCGCTGCTGGTGGCGCTGACCGTGTTCGGCTACGTGATCTACCAGAAGCAGAAAACCCTGCAGGAAGAAGCCGCCGTGGCCCAGGCCGGCATCGTCATCCGCAATTTCGCCGCCGCCGCCTATCGCGACATCCTGCTCGCCAACTACGACGAGATCCGCGAGCTGCTGATGCACACCGCCGAATTCCCGGAAGTGCGCCGGCTGGTGGTCACCGACAACCAGGGCCGCATCATCAGCGACGTGCACCATGCCGCCGGCCAGCCGCCGGAGGAGCGTTTCGAGCAACGCGAGATGGCGCCCCCGGAAGGCGGCACGCCGGAAAACATCCACCGCGACGGCGACCTCTACGAGATCTGGCACCCGGTGGCCGACCAGGGCTGGGTGTACATGCAGTACGACTACTCGGCGCAGTCGGCGCGCTCGCTGGCCGTGCTGCGTGCGGAAATCGGCACCGGCCTGCTGCTGGCCATTTTCTCGGCACTGTATTTCCTCGGCCTGCTGCACCGCCCCATCGACCAACTGCGCCGGCTGATCGCCTTCGCCCAGGGCCTCGACGTGTACCAGGAGCGGCGCGAGATCCATGTCCGTTCGTTCACCCGCGAGATCAACGAACTCAACGAGGCGCTGAACCAGTCCGCCAGCCGCCTGTTCGAACAGAGCCAGAAGATCCTGCGCTCCGAGGCGCAGTACCGGCGCGTGGTCAACAGCGTGCGCGAAGTGATCTTCCAGACCGACATGCAGGGCCGCTGGACCTTCCTCAATCCGGCCTGGGAGGAAATCACCGGCTTCACCGTGGCCGAGTCGCTGGGCCGGCCCAGCGTCGGCTTTGCGCATCCCGACGACCTGCAGACGGCCATCAATGCGCTGTTGCCGGTGCTGCAGCTGGAGGTCGACAGCACGCGCGTGGAAATCCGCTTCATCACGCGCAGCCGCGCACAGCGCTGGGCCGAGATCTGGGCCACGCTGCTGCGCGATGACCGCGGCCAGCCCATCGGTGCCTCCGGCACCATCAACGACATCTCCGCACGCAAGGAAGCGGAGCTTGCGCTGATTGCCGCCAAGGACGCCGCGGAATCGGCCACCCAGGCCAAGAGCCAGTTCCTGGCCACCATGAGCCACGAGATCCGCACCCCCATGAACGGCGTCCTCGGCATGGCGCAGCTGCTGCTGGAAACCGACATGTCGCCGGAGCAGCGCGACTATGTGCGCACGCTCTACCAGTCCGGGCAGTCGCTGCTCACCATCATCAACGACATCCTCGACTTCTCGAAGATCGAGGCCGGCAAGCTCAACATCGAGACCATTCCTTTCGACCTCGGCCAGGCCGTGGAAGAAGTCACCGACCTGCTGCTGCCGCAGGCACAGGAAAAGAAGATCGACCTGCTGGTGCGCATTGCGCCCGACTGCCCGCGCCTGCTGCTCGGCGATGTCGGCCGCATCCGCCAGATCCTGCTCAACTTCCTCGGCAACGCGGTGAAGTTCACCAGCGAGGGCCATGTGCTGGTCGACGTTTCCTCCGACAGCACCGATGCCGATGCGGCACTGATCCGCCTCGCCGTCACCGACACCGGCATCGGCATCCCGCCGGAAAAGCAGGGCCTGCTGTTCGAGCAGTTCACCCAGGCCGACGCCTCGACCACGCGCCGCTTCGGTGGCACCGGCCTCGGCCTCGCCATCTCCAAGGCACTGGCTGAACTGATGGGCGGCTATGTCGGCCTGGACAGCGACGGCGTGCACGGCTCCACCTTCTATGCCGTGCTGCCGCTGGCGCGCCAGGTCAGCCACGAGTCGCGCCTGCTGCCGGCCGAGCTGCAGGGGCTGCACACGCTGGTGGTGGACGACCACGCGCTGAACCGGCGCATCCTGCGCGAGGGCCTGGCCGCGCACGGCCTGCGCCTCGACGAGGCGGCCACGCTGGCCGACGCCGAGCAGAAGCTGCGCGCCGCCGTCGCCGCCGGCGATCCGGTGCAGATCGTGCTGCTGGACTACCATCTGCCGGACGGCGACGGCGCGAGCTTTGCCGCGCGCCTGCATGCCGACCCCACCTTCCATCTCGCCCGCTTCGTGCTGCTGAGTTCGGGACCGCTGCGCAGCGAACTGGCGCCGCTTGCGGCCGCCGGCATCCAGCGCGTGCTGGCCAAGCCGCTGCGGCTGCCGCAACTCGTCGACGAGCTGGCACAGCTGGTCCACGCCCGCCCGCAGGGACCGCAACCCGCCGACAGCGGCGCGAACGGCAGCGAACAGCTGCCCGCCGGCCTGCGCGTGTTGCTGGCGGAGGATAATGTGGTGAACCAGAAGGTGGCCGCGCGCATGCTGGAAAAGATGGGCGTGGCGGTGGACGTGGCCAACAACGGCCTCGAGGCCGTGCGCATGTGCCTGCAGTTCCGCTATGACCTCGTGCTGATGGACTGCCAGATGCCGGAAATGGACGGCTATGCCGCCACCCGCGAGATCCGCCGCCTGCAGGCGCTGTCAGCCAGCCCGCGCGGCGTGCCGGTGATCGCGCTCACCGCGAACACGCTGGAAGGCGACCGTGAGCGCTGCCTGGACGCCGGCATGAACGATTTCCTGGGCAAGCCCATCCGCCAGCAGGACCTGCTCGCGCTGCTGCTGCGCCACGTCAATCGTGGCGGCGCGCTGAACAGCGAAGATCCGTTGCGGGCCTGAGCCCGCGCACAACAAGAACAGGGCCGGCACCGGGCCTGCGCCACCGCGCAGCGCCACGGCAGCCACCCGGAAAATGACGGCGGCCCGAACCGCCAGGGGGATGTCATGGCAGACGGTCCTGCCACCACAAGAACGCGACTGCTGGCCGGGGGTTACCGGCAGGCGCTGCTGGTGCTGGGCAGCGGCATCCTGCTGTCGCTCGGCCTGTCGCTGTGGACGGCACGCCAGGTCGACCAGCAGGTGCAGGAGCGCTTCAACCGCCTGGCCGACCAGCAGGTCGACGCCATCGAGCAGCGCCTCGGCATCTATGTCTACGGCCTGCGCGGTGCGCGCGGCATCTTCGGCCAGGACCCGGAGCGCATCGAGGCGCCGGCCTTCCGCGCCTACAACCTGTCCCGCGACCTGCCACGCGAATTCCCCGGCGCCGTGAGCTGGGGCTTTGCCGAACGCCTGCCGGCCGATGCCGGGCTACCCGAGCCGCATCTGGCACGCCATGGCGTGAACCGCTACTGGCGGCTGGACGACCAGGGCGGCCCGGCGCCCGGACAGGACGCCTGGGTGGTGCGCCTGGTCGAGCCGGTGGAGAACAACCCGCTGCCCGGCCTCGACCTCGCCAGCGAGCCGCGCCGCCAGGCCGCCGCGCTCGAAGCCATGAAAACCGGGCGCGCCACGCTCTCGGCCCCGATCGAGCTGCCCGAGCGCCAGGGTCAGCCCGGCTTCCTGCTGCTGCTGCCGGTATACGGCAGCGGCATCGCCCACCCCGGCAATGTCAGCGGCTGGGTCTATGCCAGCCTGCTGAAAAGCGAGGTCTTCGCCTTTCTCGGCACGGTGCCGTCGCTGGCCGAGCGCGCCGACCTTGAGGTGCTGGACATCAGTGCCGGCACGGCACAGCCGCTGTTCAGCCTGGCCGGCGGCGAGGCAGCGCAGGAAGCGCGCCGCCTGCGCCGTGCACCGGCACTGCAGCTGGTCCGCGACATCACCGTCGGCGGCCGCCAGTGGCAGGTGCGCATCAGCGGCCGCCCGGCGCTCTACAGCGGCGCCGAGCGCTGGCTGCCGCCGCTGGCACTGGCCATCGGCACCCTGCTCAGCCTGATGGTGTCCGGCCTGTTCGGCCTCAACAGCCTGCGCCGTGGCGAGGCCGAGGAACGCGCGCGGCGCATGACCACCTCGCTGCGCGAGCGCGAGGCGGTGCTTGAGTCGACGCTGTCCTCGCTCGACGACTGGGTGTTCGTGCTCGATGCCGAGGGCCGCGTGCTGGATTGCCATGAGCCCCTGCACAACCAGGGCTGGAAGGCGCGCAGCGAATTCATCGGCCAGCCGCTGGCCGCCGCCCTGCCGCCGGCCGCGCAGGCCGAGCTCGGCAACGCACTGCGCGAGATCCGCACCCACCTGCACACCCACTTCGATTTCAGCCTGCACGGCGTCGGCCGCTCGCGGCATTTCAGCGCGCGGCTGTCGGCGCGCCGTCATGCCGACGGCAGCATCGACGGCGCCACGCTGGTGGCGCGCGATGTCAGCCGCGAGCGCGAACAGGCGCGCGAGATGCGCGAGTCCGAAGAAAAATTCCGCCGCGTGTTCGAGGAGGCCGCGCAGGCCATCCTGATCCTGCGCCAGGACCGCTATGTCGACGCCAACCCGGCGGCGCTGCGCCTGTTCGGCATTCCCAACCTGAGCGCGCTGCAGCACTCGGCCATGGGCATGCTGTCGCCGGTCACGCAGCCTGACGGCCAGCCCTCGCTGGAGGCACTCGGCCGCCACCTGAA
>DAIRDY010000157.1:0-5555 GCA_036795935.1 Moraxellaceae bacterium
GAGCACGCCCCTGCAAAAAGGCCCGCCATATGGCGGGCCTTTTTGCAGGGGGCTCGGAGTCCTTACTTGTTCTTGTGCTCGTAGACGCCGGACCAGTTCATGGTGAGGTCGGGATGCCGGCGCAGCTCGTCGATGCGCTCGATGTAAAGCTGGTAAAGCTTGCGTCCCGGCTCCTGTGCCAGCAATTCGCGCAGGATGGCCTCGGCGGCATCCCACTGCTGTGCGAAGTAGTAGCCGACAGCTTCGTTGTAGCGCTCGACGCGCTCGCGGCGCGACGCACTGGCCTCGTCCAGCAGGCATACCGGCTCGTAGACGGTGATGGGCTCGCTCTTGCCCTTGACGATGATGCGGTCGATGCGGCGGTAGAGGAATTCCGGGGCCTGCGCCTGCGTGCTCTCGCCCACCAGGATTTTCGCGCCATAGAACTTGGTGACGCTCTCCAGGCGTGAACCCAGGTTCACCGCATCGCCAAGCACGGTGTAGGCGCGACGGAACTCCGATCCCATGTCGCCGACATTCATGTAACCGGTGTTGATGCCGATGCCGATATTGATTTCCGGATAGCCTGCGGCCGTGAATTCGGCTCGCAGGTCATCCACTTTTTTCTGCATGGCCAGCGCCGTGACAATCGCATTGTGCGCATGGCGGGGATCGGCCAGCGGCGCATTCCAGAACGCCATCACCATGTCGCCGACATATTTGTCGATGGTGCCGTTGTGGTCGAAGATGGTCTGCGTGATGGGCGTGAAATAGCGGTTGAGCAGTTGCTTGAGATCCTGCGCCGACAAGCCCTCGGAGAGCGAGGTGAAGTTGCGGATGTCGGAGAACAGCACCGTCATCTCGCGGCTCTCGCCCTCCAGCGACACCGCATCGGGATCGGCCAGCATCTGGTCGACATGGGCCGGCGGCACGTACTGGCCGAACATGGCCTTGATCTCGCGCTTCTGGTTGTTGGCGCGCATGAAGCCGAAGACGATGTTGAAGGCGGCAATCAGCAGGGTCATCAGCAGCAGCGCCGCGAGCGGCAGGTCGAAGCGCGCCGCCTTCCACAGCGCCAGGTTGCCGAGCAGCAGCACCACCAGCCAGCCGCTGGACACCACCAGCATGTAGCCGGGTTCGAGGCGCGGCAGGATCAGGGCCAGCAGCAGGCCGCTGACCAGCAGCAGCACGAAGGTGGCACCGGGTTCCCAGTCGGGACGGTAGTGGAACTGCGGTGTGCCGGGCGCGCTCTGCAGGATGGCATCGAGCAGGTTGGCATGCACCTCGACACCCGGGTACTGGGTTTCCAGCGGAATGGTGCGCAGGTCGGCAAGTCCCAGCGCCGAGGTGCCAACCAGCACGATGGCATCCTGCAGCATGCCGGCGGGCAGCTCGCCGCGCAGCACGCGCGTTGCCGACACATAGGTGAAGCTGCCGCGCCGCCCCTTGTAGGGCACGAGCGCGGCGCCATGCTCGTCGGTGCGCACATGGCGGTCGCCCACCTGCAGGCTTTCGATGCAGGTCTGCTGGCCGCGGCAGCGCGCCGTCTGCAGGCGCACGAACGGCGCCTCGAGATGCAGTCGCGCGAGCTCCACCGCGAGCGCGGTATAGAGGGCATCGCCATGGCGCAGCACCAGGGGCGAGCGCCGGATGACGCCGTCACGGTCCGGCAGCGTGGTGACGAAACCGCCGGAGCGTGCGCGCTCCATCAGCAAGGGCAGGTTGCCGGTGTAATCGGGCAGGCTGAGGACGCGCCAGCCGGTGTCGTCCGGCGACAACTGCAGGAAGGGCTGCGGCAGCTGGCCGACGCGCACGCCGTCAGCATGCAGGAAATAACCGAGCACGGTGCGTGCCGGCACCACCTCGGCAAGACGGCCGTCGGTATCGAAACGCGCGCGTTGTGCCGTCAGCGCCTCGCGCAGCTCCGGCGCGAACTGTCCCTCGCGCAGCAGGAGGTCGGCCGGATTGGCCTCGGGCTCGGAGAACACCACGTCGAAGCCGATCAGCGCCACGCCCTGGGCCTCCATGGCGCGCACCAGCTCGGCCACCTTTTCGCGCCCCCAGGGCCAGCGGCCCTCGCGCTTCAGGCTCTGCTCGTCGATGTCGACGATGACGATGGGCGTGCGCGCCTCCGGCCGCGACGGCGTCAGCAGCTGGAAACGCCAGTCATAGATCAGGGTGTCGAGCCGGGCCAGCGGCCGGGAAATCTTCAGCGCGGAGCGGTTGTCCTCGCTCAGGCTGAGCACGTCCAGCACCAGCACCACCAGCACGATGGCCAGCCCGACCCACACCGGCACGCTCCTCAGGCCCGCCTGCAACCGCTCCCACATGTCCTGCTCCCTGCTTGCTGATGGCGGGGCTAGCTTACCAGCTTGCAGGCCGATGCCACCCTGCCCCGCCAGCCCGTCTGCAGGCGGCCCGCGGTGCTGGCCTTTGCCGGTGCGCTCCGCTTTAATTGCGGGAGTTTCAGGCCGGTCGGGCCTGCCGGCAGTCGGGAGTGGAAGAATGGAGAGGCATGGCCAGGAGGGGCGCGTCCCGGGACGCTGGCTGCTGCCTTTGCTCACACTCCTTCTGCTGTTCGTGCTGCCGCGCGCCGGCATGGCCGGTCCGGTGCTCGTGCTGACCGAGCACTTTGAACGCAGCGCGCTCGGCGAGTACCTCGAACAGCTGGAAGACCCCGAGCGCAGCCTGACCCTGGCCGAGGTGCAAAGCCCGGCCTTCCGCCAGCATTTCACCCCTGTCGGCACCCCCACGCTGCACAACGGCCTCACGGCCTCGGCCTGGTGGCTGCGCTTCAGCGTGCACAATCCCGACGACACCGCGCGCGAACTGCTGCTCGACATCCGCCGGGCCAGCCTCGCCCGGCTGTCGCTGTACGAGCCTGATGCCGGCAGCATCTACCGGCTGCGCGAGGCCGGCGTGCGCACGCCGCGCATCATTGCCGACGAAGCCGCACCGGGCTACTGGTTCCGCCTCGACGTGCCGGCCGGCGGCACCCGCACCTATTACCTGCGCGTGGAAACCGATCTCGGCCTCAATGCCAGCCTGCACCTCGGCACGCCGGTGGCCATCGCCGGGGCCGAGCGCCGCAGCATGCTGCTGTTCGGTGCCGGCCTCGGCATCATCCTCGGCCTTGCGCTGTACAACCTGTTCCTGTTGCACAGCAGCTGGCGCGACCGCTCCAGCCTTTACTACGTGCTGTTCCTGCTCACCATCATCGTGTTCCTGCTCGCCGATGCCGGCCACCTGGGCGTGGAATACCTGCGCGTGCCGGGCCTGCAGAACGTGCTGGAAATGAGCAGTGTTTTCCTCGCACAGCTTGCCGGCACCCTGTTCGCCGGCAGCTTCCTGAAGCCGGGCCTCAGCGCCCTGGCCAGCCGCCTGATCCGCTACCAGGCCATGGCGCTCGGCCTGCTGCTGCTGCTGGCAATGACGCTGCCGCCGCTGACGGCCGCCTACCTCTCGGTGGCCACCACGTTCTGGAGCGGACTGGCACTGTTCATCGCCGGCTACAGCGCCTGGCGCAACGGCTTCCGGCCGGCGCTGTATTACCTGGTCGCACGCGTGTTCATGGCCGCCGCCGTGTTGCCGGCCAGCCTCGAGCTGCTCGGCCTCGCGCAAATTCCAGTCGCCGGTGGCTGGCTGGTGATGGCCGCCATCTGCATCGAGGCCCTGATGCTGGCACTCGGCCTCACCGAACGCCTCAACATGCTGCGCCGCGAGGCCGCGAGCGAGCACGAACGGGCACTGGTGGCCGAGACCGAATCGCGGGCGCGCAGCGACTTCCTCGCACAGATGAGCCACGAGATCCGCACCCCGATGAGCGGCATCCTCGGCATGAGCGAACTGCTGATCGACACACCGCTGACGCCCAACCAGCGCGAGTACGTGAACACCATCCATGCCTCCAGCAACTCGCTGCTGCGCATCCTCAACGACATCCTCGACCACTCGAAGATGGAAGCCGGCAAGCTGTCGGTGGTCGAGGAGCCCTTCGACCTGCATGTGCTGCTCGGCGAGTGCGTGGACCTGTTCCGCGCCCATGCCGAAGAGAAACACCTGGAGCTCATCATCACCGTCGATCCGGCGGTGCCGACGCTGGTGATCGGCGACCCGACCCGCCTGCGCCAGGTCATCAGCAACCTGCTGCGCAATGCCATCAAGTTCACCCAGCACGGCGAAGTGGAAATCCGCCTGCTGCGCGGCCGCCGCGGCCTGCGCGTGGAAGTGCGCGACACCGGCATCGGCATCCCGCCGGAACAGCTCGGCCAGGTGTTCCAGCCCTACCAGCAAGGCAGCAACAACGTGCGCCCGCAGACCGGCACCGGCCTCGGCCTGTCCATCTGCAAGCAGCTGGTGGAACTCATGGGCGGCGAAATCGGCATCGAGAGCAAGCTGCGCCAGGGCTCGACCTTCTGGTTCGACCTGCCGCTCAAGGCCCAGGAAACCGCGCAGCCGGATGCACGGGACGAAGCCTGGCTGCGCGGCCTGCGCCTCTTGGTGGTCGACGACAACCAGACCGTGAACCGCGTCATCGAGGAACAGGCCGGCCGCTGGGGCATGATCGTGCGCACCGCCGACAACGGTGCCGAGGCGCTGGCACAGGCACGCAATGCCGCCAATCTCGGCGAGCCCTTCGACATCATCCTGCTCGACCACAACATGCCCGGCATGAGCGGCCTGCAGCTGGCCGCACGCATCAAGGAAGACCCGATCATCCGCAACGACGTGATCGTGATGATGCTCACCGGCATCAACATCGCACCGACGCACACCATGGCGCGCAATGTCGGCATCCGCCGCGTGCTCACCAAGCCGGTGACCGAGCGCCAGCTGCGCCGCGCGCTGGCCGAGGAACTGGGCCACATCAAGCGCCTGCACGACAACGCGCCACCGCCCGTGCAGGGCGACGATGACCGGCTGAAGCGCCTGCGCGTGCTGATCGCCGAGGACAACCACCTGAGCCAGAAGGTGATCCGCGGCATGCTGGGCAAGCTTGGCGTCAACGCCACCGTGGTCGCCAACGGCCGCGAGGTGGTCGAGGAAGTCAGCCGCAACGACTACGACATGGTGCTGATGGATTGCGACATGCCGTTCATGGACGGTTATGCCGCGACCCAGGCCATCCGCGAATGGGAGCGCTTCACCGGGCGCCGGCCGATTCCCATCCTGGCGCTGACCGCACACATCCTCGACGAGCACCGCGAGCGCAGCCGCAATGCCGGCATGAACGAGCACCTGTCCAAGCCCATCGAGCTCAGCGAACTGCATGACGCGCTGCTGCGCTGGGCGCCGCGCGAACCGGCCGTCCCCACGGTCAGCTGAGTCGCGGCTTGGCCATGAAAAACGGCGCCACACAGGCGCCGTTTTTCATGGCCGCAGAAATGCCTCAGGGAATGCCGACATAGCCCTTGCTGCCCGGGATGTTGCCCGGCAACAGCGTCTCCAGCTCGAAATGCTCGCTGGTCAGTTCACGCAGCGGCTCCGTGCTGTCATGCACAAACAGGCGCAGGCGACCACTCGCGAACTTGGTGTTCTTGACCACCGAGCGGGCCCCGGCCGGATGGTCGTAATGC
>DAIRDY010000158.1:0-2295 GCA_036795935.1 Moraxellaceae bacterium
GGCAAAAGGTGGCGCGAGGATGACCGGCGTCAATCCGGCTGGCAAGCGATGACGGCCGTCACGGCTGGAAAATTGTCGGACAGGCTGGCAGACTGCGCGACCGTGACAGCGGCCGGTGTCATTGCCTGCCCGTCCTTTCCTGCGTAGCCTTGGCGGCCTTCCAGCCATCGCCCGACATTTTCGAGGTCCAACATGAAGAAGTGGCAGTGCATTGTTTGCGGGTTCATCTACGACGAGGCCGTGGGCATGCCCTGGGACGGCATTCCGGCCGGTACCGCCTGGGCTGACGTGCCCGCCGACTGGGTCTGCCCGGACTGCGGCGTTGGCAAGGACGAGTTCGAGATGGTCGAGGTCTGAGCCTCGCGTGGCCGGTGACGGCCACCACTGCCATTCCCGGAGGCCTGCGCGAGCAGGCCTCTTGCTGTCTGCCTTGCTGCTGTCTTATCTCCGGAGCGCCCCATGAAGCCCATCGTCATCATCGGCACCGGCCTTGCCGGTTACACCCTCGCCAAGGAATACCGCAAGCTCGACGCCGAGCGCCCCCTCGTGCTGATCACCAGCGATGACGGCCGCAACTATTCCAAGCCCATGCTGTCCACCGGCTACACCAAGGGCAAGGACGCGGACGGCCTGGCCATGGGCGGCGTCGAGCAGATGCGCGAGCAGCTCAAGGCCGACATCCGCACCGGCGTGCGCGTCAATGCCATCGACCGCGCCACGCAGACGCTGCAGCTGGACGGCGACATACTGGAATACGGCGAGCTGGTGCTGGCCCTGGGCGCCGACGTGTTCCGTCCCGATCTCGGTGGCGACGGCATTGCGCGCGTGCTCTCGGTGAACGACCTCGACGACTACGCGAAATTCCGCGCCGCGGCGGCCGGCAAGAAAAAGGTCGTCATCATCGGCGGCGGCCTGATCGGCTGCGAATTTGCCAACGACCTCTCCAACGGCGGCTACCAGGTCGAGGTGGTGGAGCCGGTGGGCCGCGTGCTGCCCTCGCTGCTGCCGGAGCGCGCCTCGGAAGCCGTGGCCAACGGTCTCGCCACGCTGGGTGTGCAGTTCCATTTCGGCCACAGCGTCAAAGGCGTGTGGGAAAAGGGCGACGGCGTGGAAGTCGAGCTCAGCAACGGCGCGCGCATTGCCGGCGATCTCGTGCTCTCGGCCATCGGCCTGCGTCCGCGCACCTCGCTGGCGGCGGCGGCCGGCCTTGATGTCGGTCGCGGCGTGAAGGTGAACCGCTTCCTCGCCACCTCCGATGCGCACATCCATGCCCTTGGCGACTGCGCGGAAGTGGATGGCAAGGTGCTGCTCTATGTATTGCCCCTGATGGCGGCGGCGCGTGCGCTGGCCAAGACGCTGGCCGGCGAGCCGACGGCCGTGCAGTACCCGGCGATGCCGGTGCAGATCAAGACGCCGGCCTGTCCGGTGGTGGTGTCGCCGGTGGCACCCGGCACCGAAGGCGCGTGGGAAGTCGAGGCCGAGGGCAACGACGTGAAGGCGCTGTTCCGTGCGCCCGACGGCCAGCTGCTCGGTTTTGCGCTCACCGGCGCACCCGCCGGCAGCGGTGCCGTGAAGATGGAGCTGACCAGGCAGCTCCCGCCCATCCTCGCCTGACCCGTCACGGCGACCCTTGCCGTGTCCATGCCGCGCCGTCCGGCGCGGCATTCCCCCCTTCGTAATGCAGCGAGCGGCTGTCCGACAGGATGGCTGTCGCACCTGCGCGTTATCCGCTACAACTGCGGCAGGCCGCCCGTTTCCCGCCGGGCCGGCATCACAAGAACAAGAGGGCCGCACATGAAGCTGAAGATGCTCCTGTGGTACATGGCTCGCCGCATGGAATTGCTGGCACGTACCCATCCCGAGTTCATCGGCAGATTGCACGGACGCGATTTCACCATCCAGATTTCCTCGGAAGACGGCACCGCCCGTTATTTCCGCATTCACCACAACCGCGTGGTGTCGCGCAATCACGCGCATTCCACCCCCACCATGACCATGCACTTTGCCGATGACGACAAGGGCTTTGCCATCCTTACGGCTGTCGACAAGAACGCCTTCATGGCCGCGGTGCAGACCGGTGACGTGAAGGTCAGCGGCGATTTCGCGCTGCTGATGTGGTTCATGAGCATTTCGCGCTTCCTGCGTCCCGGCGGTCCGCGCCGGCGCAGCGGCCCGCGCGAGGCCGCAGCCTGAGCGTCAGCCCTGCAGCAGGAACTGAAAAAGAAACGGCGAGCCATGGCTCGCCGTTTCTTTTTGGCGTGATGGCAGGGCGGGTCGGCGCTGACAACAAGTCAG
>DAIRDY010000158.1:2395-5545 GCA_036795935.1 Moraxellaceae bacterium
CGCGCGTAATGCTCGCGGCCGGCCACCCAGCGCGCGAGCAGCGCCTCGGTGGCGGCGGCATCGTTCGCAAACAACGTGCGCGCCGTCTGCTGTACGGCGGGTAACAGCGCCGCATCGCGCAGCAGGTCAGCCAGCCGGAAGGCCATCTCGCCGGTCTGGCGCGTGCCCAGCACCTCGCCCGGGCCGCGCAGCTCCAGGTCCTTCTCTGCAATGCGGAAACCGTCGGTGGTCTCGCGCAGGGTGGCCAGCCGCTCGCGGCCGAGCTGGCCCAGCGGCGACTGGTAGAGCAGCACGCAGAAACTCTGCTCCGCACCACGGCCGACCCGGCCGCGCAACTGGTGCAGTTGCGCAAGGCCCAGGCGCTCGGGATTCTCGATCACCATCAGCGTGGCGCGCGGCACGTCGACGCCGACTTCGATGACGGTGGTGGCCACCAGCAGCTGCAGCTCGCCCTGTTTGAAGGCGTCCATGACGGCGGCCTTTTCCGCCGGCTTCTGCCGGCCATGCACGAGGCCGACGCGCAACGCCGGCAGCGCGGCCTGCAGTTCGGCGAACGTGGCTTCGGCAGCCTGCGCCTGCAGCTGGTCCGATTCCTCGATCAGCGTGCACACCCAGTAGGCCTGGCGCCCGGCCAGGCACTGTGCACGGATGCGCTCGACAATGTCGGCGCGGCGTTCGTTCGGCAGCACCAGGGTCTGGATGGGCGTGCGCCCCGGCGGCAGTTCGTCGATGACGGAGGTGTCGAGATCGCCATAGGCGCTCATGGCCAGCGTGCGCGGAATCGGTGTCGCCGTCATGATGAGCTGGTGCGGTGCGATGTCGCCGTGTGCGCCCTTCTGTTTCAGCGCCAGGCGCTGGTGCACGCCGAAGCGGTGCTGCTCGTCGATGATGGCCAGCGCCAGGCGCGCGAACTGCACATCGTCCTGGAACAGCGCATGGGTGCCGATGACAAGGCCGGCGCTGCCGTCGGCCAGCGCGGCATTCGCCTCGCGCCGCGCCTTCACGCCCTGCTTGCCGAGCAGCGTCACCACGCGGATGCCGAGCGGTGCGAACCAGCGCGTGAAATTGGCGGCATGCTGTTCGGCGAGGATTTCCGTCGGCGCCATCAGCGCCACCTGCGCACCCGCGGCCAGTGCATGGCAGGCGGCCAGCGCGGCGACCACGGTCTTGCCGGCGCCGACATCGCCCTGTACCAGGCGCAGCATGGGCGCGGTATCGGCGACGTCACGTGCAATCTCGTCGAGTACGCGCGCCTGCGCGCCGGTCAGCGGAAACGGCAGTGCCTTTAAAAAGCGCGCATGCAGTTCGCCGGCCGGCGGCAGCGCCAGCGCGCGTTCGGCGCGCAGTTCGCTGCGCCGTTTCTGCAGGCTGAGCTGGTGCGCCACCAGTTCCTCGAAGGCCAGCCGCTGCTGCGCCGGATGCCGGCCCGCCACCAAGAGCACGCGGTCGGCATCGCGCGGCGGCGCATGCACATAGCGCAGCGCCGCGGCCAGCGACCAGCCGCGCGCCTCGGCCGGCGGCAGCCAGTCCGGCAGGTTGTCGGGTGTCACGCGCGAGAGCGCCTGCGCCACCAGCGGCCGCAGGCGCAGTTGCGTCAGGCCTTCGGTCACCGGGTAAATCGGCGTCAGCGTGTCGGAGGGCGGCGGCATGTCGGCCGTCACGGCGCTGTATTCCGGGTGGTACATCTCGATGCCGGCCGCGCCCACGCGCGCCTCGCCGAAAATGCGCAGTCGCGTGCCGCGCTGGAATTTTTCTTTCTGTGAATTGTTGAAGTGGTAGAAGCGCAGCGTGAGCTGGCCGGAGCCGTCCTGCACGCGCACCACCAGCGAGCGGCGGCGGCCGATGACGATGTCGGCCAGCTGCACCTCGGCCTCCACCTGTGCCGAGAGGCCCGGGCGCAGCGCGCCGATGGGCGTGATGCGGCTGCGGTCCTCGTACTGCCGCGGCAGGTGGAACACCAGGTCCTGCACGGTGCGGATGTCGAGCTTGAGCAGGGTTTGCGCGAGCGCGGCGCCCACGCCCTTGAGCGCGGTCACCGGCAGTTGCGAGAGACGATCGCTCACAGCGGATCGGTGCCCGGCAGCTGCAGGCTGCGCAGCGCGGCCAGCAGCGCCTTGACGGCCTTGGGCCGCGGGAAGCGCCGGCGCCAGGCCAGCACGATGGTGCGTTCGGGCGCGGGGGCCAGCGGCCGTGCCACCACGTCGCCGCCCTCGGTCAGTGTCGGCACCGCGCTTGCGGGAATCAGCGTGAGCCCGAGGCCCGAGGCCACCATGTGCCGCAGCGTGGCCAGCGAGCTGGCCGGGCCCATGGGGCTGGTGCCGTTGCCGGCCAGGTGCGGGCAGGTTTCCAGCACCTGGTCACGGAAGCAGTGGCCTTCGCCGAGCAGCATCATGTCCTGCGCACTGAGCGCGGCCGAATCGATGCGTGTCTTTTTCGCCCAGGCGTGGTCGGCCGGCAGCAGCAAGTGGAAATGTTCGTGATAGATCGGCTCGACATGGGTTTCCGGCGGCTCGAAGGGCAGCGCCACGACGATGGCATCGAGCTGGCCGCTGGCCAGGCGTTCGGCCAGCACATGCGTGTAGTTTTCCTCGAGATAGAGCATGAGGCCGCTGCCGCCGGACTTGAGTGCGCGCACCAGCGGCGGGAACAGGTCGGGGGCCACGGTGAAGATCGCGCCCAGCTTCAGCGGCTCGGCGAACTCGTCGCGGGCGGCGCGGGCGGCGGAATTCAGCACCTCCATTTCCTCCAGCACGCGCTGCGCCTGGCGGATCACGCTCTCGCCGCCCGGCGTCACCAGCACCTCGTGGCGATGGCGCTCGAACAGCGCGATGCCGAGCTCGTCTTCGACCTTCTTGATGGCGATGCTGAGCGTGGGCTGCGAGACATGGCAGCTTTCCGCGGCGCGGCCGAAATGGCGCTCGCGGGCGAGGGCGATCAGGTAGCGCAGGTCGGTCAGCGTCATGGCAGATCCGGGTTGCTCATTGGCATGTTCACTGGTGCGCGGCGAGCCGCCGCGTATGATTGCGGCACGCTATCGGAATTCCTGAATCATGGCAAAAGTACTCATAGCCGGCTGCGGCGATGTCGGTTCGCGCCTCGCCGGGCGGCTGGTGGCCGACGGGCACGAGGTCATCGGCCTGCGCCGTTCGC
>DAIRDY010000159.1:0-5490 GCA_036795935.1 Moraxellaceae bacterium
CGGCACCGCCAGCAGGCTGTGCTTGAGCAGGCTGAACAGCGGCGTGATGCCGGCGCCCCCGGCCACGCAGACCCAGGGTCGCTCGCGGTCCGCGGGGGCGAGGCGGCTGGCGCAGAAATCGCCCAGCGCCCCGGAAATGCTGAAGCGCTCACCGACACGCAGGCTGCGGTTGATGTGCGCCGACACCCGGCCACCGATGAATTCGCGCACGGTGAAGCAGAGCTCCGGCTCGTGCGGCGCCGAGGACAGCGAATAGGCACGCACCAGCGTCAGCGTGCCGAAGCGGAAGCGCACCATGACGTGCTGGCCGGCCTCGTAGGGCAGCGGCGCGTCGGGCCGGAAGAACACGGTGACCGTGTCCGGCGTGTCGCGACGCAGGGCCAGCACGACGGCCTTCTGCCAGTTCAGCGAGGTCATGGGAGGGCGGCTCCGCAGGTTATGGACAACCGGTCACGCATGGTAGTGTTCGCCGCCGGCCGCCGGAAAGCCCCGTCGCTGACAACGCTGTCACCCGATGCAGGCATGACCACCGCCCGCCCGCCTGCGATACTGCAGGCCATTCCACCGCTTCCCGTTGCCCCAAGGATTTCCCATGCTCGACGAGCTGTTTCACAACAACCGCGCCTGGGCCGAACGCATCAAGGCCGAAGACCCCGACTTCTTCGAGAAGCTGGCCCACCAGCAGACCCCGCAATTCCTGTGGATCGGCTGTGCCGACTCGCGCGTGCCCGCCAACGAGATCATGGGCCTGCTCCCCGGCGAGGTGTTCGTGCACCGCAACGTCGCCAACCTCGTCATCCACACCGACATGAACTGCCTGGCCGTGCTGCAGTACGCGGTCGAGGTGCTGAAGGTGAAGCACATCCTGGTCACCGGCCACTACGGCTGCGGCGGCGTGCAGGCGGCGCTGGAAAACCGCGAGTTCGGCCTCATCGACAACTGGCTGCGCCACATCAAGGATGTCTACCGCCTGTATGCCGGCGAATTCGAGGGGCTGCCACCACAGGCACAGCTCGACCTGCTCTGCGAGCTGAACGTCGGCGAACAGGTCTCCAACGTCTGCCACACCACCATCGTGCAGAACGCCTGGAAGCGCGGCCAGCCGCTGTCGGTGCACGGCTTCATCTACAGTGTGCGGGACGGCCTGCTCAGGGACCTGGGGGTGAACTTCACCCGCCAGGAGGACATCGCGCCGATCTACCAGATCCTGCGCAAGTCCGAGCACCTGAAGCGGAGCTGATTCCCCGACCCCGGAGCCTGTCCCCATGCGCATCGCCCTCATCGGTGCCGCATTCTCGGCCGGTGGCGCCCACCCGGGTTGCCGCCACGGCCCGCAGGCCTTCTACGAGCAGGAATTCCGCGGCCTGGCCCGCCGCCTGCCGGCGCATTTCCGCTGGGCGGGCACGGTGCGCGAGCGCTCCGCCCTGCCCCGCCGCCATCCCGAGGGCGTGGCCGGGGTCGCCGACAGCAACCGGCGCTTGGCCCGCGCCGTGCAGCGGCAACGCGCCGGCGGCGTGCTGCCGGTGGTGATCGGCGGCGACCACACCGCCGCCATCGGCAGCTGGAGCGGCATTGCAGGGGCCAGCCGCCGCCCGCTCGGCCTGCTCTGGATCGACGCCCACCTCGACAGCCATACGCCGGAGACCTCGGCCAGCCACCGCCTGCACGGCATGCCGCTGGCCGTGCTGCTCGGCGAAGGCGACCCGGCGCTCACCGCCATCGGCCACCAGCCGCCCTCCGTGATCGACCCGCGCCATTGCTGCGTGATCGGCGTGCGCAGCTTCGAGCGCGGCGAGCCCGAGCGCCTGCGCCGGCTGGGCGTGCGCTTCTACACCCGGCACGAGATCCGCCGCCGCGGCCTGGGCCGCGTGCTGGCCGAGGCCTGGCGGCGGGTGGCGGCGGCGCCTGGCGGCTTCGGCGTCAGCCTCGACCTCGACGTGCTCGACCCCTTCTTCGCCCCCGGCGTCAGCGTGCCCGAACGCCGCGGCCTGAACCCGCGCAAGCTCGCCCGCCTGCTGCGCCAGCAGCCGGCCAAGCACCGCCTGCGCGGGCTCGAGCTGGTCGAGCTCAACCCGCGCCGCGACCCGCAGGGGCAGACCCGGCGCCTGCTGCCTACACTGTTGGCATCCCTGCTGCAGAGCCGCTGACCCGGGCCGCCCGGGTTGCCGCCTGCCCACCGGAGAGCCGCCATGCTCCCGCCGACCGCCCCGGATGCCGGCGCCACCAGCGCCCGCGACGCGCCCGGACTGGAAGACCGCTACGGCGCCCGCAACTACCACTCGCTGCCACTGACCGTGGTCCGTGCCGAGGGCGTCTGGCTGCATGACGCCGAAGGCCGGCGCGTGCTCGACCTGATGAGCGCCTATTCCGCGGTCAGCCACGGCCACTGCCATCCGCGGCTGGTGGCTGCCGCCCGCGAACAGCTGGGCCGGCTCAACCTGACCTCGCGCGCCGTGCACTCGGCCTGGCTCGGCCCCTTTCTGGAAAAGGCCTGCCGGATGACCGGCATGGACCGCGCGCTGCCGATGAACACCGGTGCCGAAGCCGTGGAAACCGCGCTCAAGGCGGCACGCAAATGGGCCTACACGCACAAGGGCGTGCCCGAGGGGCAGGCCGAAATCCTGGTCATGCAGGACAACTTCCACGGCCGCACCACCACCGTCGTCGGCTTCTCGTCCACGCCGCAGTACCGCGACGGCTTCGGCCCCTTCACCCCGGGCTTCGGGCGCGTGCCCTTCGGCGATGCCGCCGCGCTGGAGCGCGCCATCGGTCCCTATACCGCCGCCGTGCTGCTGGAACCCATGCAGGGCGAAGGCGGCATCAACATCCCGCCGACGGGCTGGCTGCGCGAGGTGGCCGCCATCTGCCGCCGCCACGACGTGCTGCTGCTGGCCGATGAAATCCAGACCGGGCTCGGCCGCACCGGCGCGCTGCTCGCCTGCCAGCACGAGGGCGTGCGACCGGACGGCCTGATGCTGGGCAAGGCGCTGGGGGGAGGCATCGTGCCAGTGTCGCTGTTCCTCGCCCGCGAGGACGTGATGGACGTATTCACGCCGGGCGACCACGGCTCGACCTTCGGCGGCAATGCGCTGGCCGCCCGCATCGGCTACGAGGCGCTGTGCGTCCTCGAGGAGGAACAACTGGCCGAGCGCGCCCGCGATCTTGGCGATTACTTCATGGCCGGCCTGCGCGCGCTCGCGCACCCGTCGATTGCCGACGTGCGCGGCCGCGGCCTGTTCATCGGCCTGGAATTCCATCCGCAGTGGTGGAACGCGACCCGCTTCTGCGAGGCGCTGCTGGCCGAAGGCGCGCTCAGCAAGGACACGCGCGAGAGCGTGGCGCGGCTGACACCGCCGCTCATCATCACCCGGCACGAGATCGACCTGGCGCTGGACTGCATCCGCCGCGCGCTGGAGGCACTGGAACGGCAGAAGGCCGAACGCCGCCAGCGCCGGCCCTGGGAGGCGCCGCGCTGAAGCACAGGCATGAAAAAGCCCGGCATTGCCGGGCTTTTTCATGCTGCTCGCAGACCTTAGACCGAAGGCGGCGGGTCGATGCGGATTTCCACACGACGGTTCTGCGCGCGACCGTTCTCGGTGGAGTTGTCGGCAATCGGCATCGACTTGCCATAGCCCACGGCCTGGATGCGGCTGCCCGCCACGCCACGGCTGACGAGGTACTGGGCCACGGACGAGGCGCGGTCCTGCGACAGCTTCATGTTGTAGTCGTCACGACCGACGTTGTCGGTATGGCCGGACACGGTGATGGTGGTCTTGTTGTATTCCTTGAACACGTCACCCACGGCATCCAGCACCGGGTAAAAGTCGGCACGCACGCTGCTCTGCGCGGTGGCGAAGGTGATGTTGCCGGGCATGATCAGCGTGATGACGCCGGTCTGCTTGTCACGCTGCACACCGACACCGACACCGGCCAGGCGCTCGCGCAGCTTCTTTTCCTGGTAGTCCATGTAGGCGCCGACACCACCGCCGGTCACACCGCCGATGGCGGCGCCCTTGAGCGCGGCTTCCTTGCGCTCCTGCTTGTTGTCACCGGTGGAATAGCCGATGGCGGCACCCGCCGCGGCACCGATGCCGGCACCGATGGCGGTCTTGCTGACCTGGCGCTCGCCGGTATAGGGGTTGGTGGTGCAGGCCGAGAGGGCCAGCGCGGCCACGAGGGCCGAAGCAATCCGGATGTGCATGACTGTCTCCTTGGTAATGCGCAATTACGTGTGACGAATTCGGGCCCGGGCCCGGGGTGGCGCCTTTGTAACAAATGCACCGTGGGGGCGGAACCCCGGGTTACGTGCCGACAACAGTCAATTCAGACCGAACTTCGTGTCGGCGTTCACAGAATAGCCGACAGGAAGCCCTGCGGGTGCTTGCTGATCGCCACGCTGAAGATGAAGGCGAACACGGCGAGCGCCAGGAAGAAGAAGATCACGCGCAGGCCCCAGCTCTTGCCGAAGCGGAAGGCCACCATGCCGAGCATGATGTAGAGGAACAGTGCCCCGATCTTCACCTGCACCCAGACCGGCAGCGTGCCGAGGTAGACCACCAGCGCCAGCGCGCTGGCCAGCAGCACGGTATCGATCACATGCGGCAGGATGCGCACCAGCTTGGCATTCATCAGGCTGGACTCCTGCATCATCCACAGGCCGCGCAGCAGGAAGAAGGCACCGCTGGCGAGGACGGCAGTCATGTGGACGTGCTTGAGGATGGCATAAGTGGTCATGGCGGCTCCGGCGTGAAAAAGCGCGCCTTTGTCGCAGAATCGGCCAGCCCGGTCAAACCCGGGCGCCCGGTCTGCGCCACATGGACAAACCCGTGGCCGATGCCCAAGATGGGCGCCCCCGGTTTCCCGCCCAGCCCGGTATTGAGGTCATGTTGTTCGACAAGGTTCCGACGCCCTGCGTAGGCATCTGCTCCACCACCTTCGGCGACACCGTCTGCCGCGGCTGCCGCCGCTACCTGCACGAAGTGGTGGACTGGAACCGCTACGCGGACGCCGACAAGCGCCTGATCTGGCAGCGCCTCGACGGCCTGCTGGCGCAGGTGCTGCCGGGCAGCTTCCGTATCGACAATGCTGCCCTGCTGGCCGAGCGCCTGGCCTTCTACCGCATCCCGCACCGCGCCGACGGCAGCCCCTGGGTGCATCTGTACGCACTGCTCAAGAACGCCGCCCGCCAGGCGCCCGACCTGGCCGAGTTCGGCGTCACCCGCCTCGACACCCGGCCGCTCACGCTCGCCCAGCTGCGCGAGACGCTGAACGCCGAGTTGCACCAGCTGGCGCAGGCCTATTACGACAAGGATTTCCTGCGCGCCGCCCGGCTCGCCGCCGGCAGCGCCGGCGCGCCGTAGCCGCTGCCGGCGGCGCTTTGCTATAGTCGCCGCCCCGATGCGCCAGTGGCGAAACTGGTAGACGCGCCGGATTTAGGTTCCGGTCCTTCACAGGGTGTGGGTTCAAGTCCCTCCTGGCGCACCATCTGCA
>DAIRDY010000160.1:0-5482 GCA_036795935.1 Moraxellaceae bacterium
CCCGTCGCCCCGTTCGTCACTCAGCCCTGCCAGACCTCTTGCGCCCGGCGCGCACGGGCGCATCATGCGCGCCGTCAGCCACCCGCTCGCAGGAGACATGACATGAGCAAGCGACGACCCCGCTCCGGTGCCAAGGCCCTGGTCCTGACCCCGCTGTTCCGCCCCCGGCAGGAAAAAGCGAAAAAAGGCAAAGGCAGCTACACCCGCAAGCCCCGCCACTCCTCACCGGATGCGGGGCTTGTGCTTTCCGGGCCAGCACCCGGCAAGCGCACCGCCTGAGCCCTCGCCGCCGCCCCGCCAGACCCGGCGCCCGCCTCCGCCTCACAAACAACAATTCCCCGCTGTCAGCGCACCGCATCAACCGCGGCAATCCATCGACTGCCTGCGCAGCCGGTCACGAAACGCAAGTTGCCGCCGGCGGCTGTGGCCCGGCATCATCGGTGGCCATCCTGCAGGTCGCCCCATGAAGAACAACAACGACACCTCCAGCATTTCCTTCACCGCCCACTACACCGGGTATGTCTGGCACCACTACGGCCTGTCCGGTCGCGAGTTCGCCACCGCCCAGGGCCGCACCTACTACAGCCTGCTGCGCCCCTTCGAGTACCTGGCGCGCGGCCTGCTCGGCACCGACATCAAGACCACGCTGCTGCAGCGCCACTACCTGATCGACCGCGAGCTGGAAAAGCTGATCGCCAGCCACCCGCGCCTGCAGGTACTTGAGCTGGCCTGCGGGCTGTCGCCGCGCGGCCACCGCTTTACGCGCCGCCATGCCGGCATCCGCTATGTCGAGGCCGACCTGCCGGGCATGGTGAAGCGCAAGACCGCCTTGCTGGAGAACCTGGGCGCGCTGAATGCACGCCATGCCGTGCGCCACTGCAACATCCTCGACGAGGGCACGCCGGACAGCCTGGAGGCCGTGATCGCCCGCGAATTCAGCCCCGAGCTGCCACTGGTGGTGATCACCGAAGGACTGGTGAACTACTTCGAGCTCGGCACGATTTCCGGCTTCTGGCGCCGGCTGGCGGCCGCGCTCTCAGGCTTCGCCCCCGGCGTCTACCTCACCGACATCTATCCGGAAGTGGACACGCACCGCTTCGCCGGCCTGATCAAGAGCGCCAACCGCTCCTTGCGCGTGGCCTCGCGCAGCCGTTTCACGCTGCACTTCGGCAACGATGGCGCCATGCAGGCGCACTTCCGCGCGCTGGGTTTTGCCGACGTCAAGGTGTTCGACCCGGACCGCGAAGACACCGAGGCACCGCGTGCCCGTGGTGGCGCCATCGTGCGCGTGGTGCGCGCCGGCAACTGACGCCACGCGCCCCGAGGCACAGCCGTGATCACGACACTGACCTTCAGCAGCACGCTCGCGGCGCCCCCGGAGACGGTGTGGCGCTGGATCACCTCGTTCGACGGCATTGCCCGGGAAATGTCGCCACTCATGCGCATGTCGGCGCCGGCCGACATGCGTGACCTCTCCGCGATCGACTTCCGGCCGGGCGTGCCGATGTTCCGCAGCTGGATACGACTGGGCGGCATGCTGCCCGTGGACTACAGCGACCTGACGCTGCTGGAGCTGACGCCCGGCGTCGGCTTCGTCGAGCAGTCGGCCATGGGCTCGATGCGACTCTGGCGCCATGAGCGCCGCATTGCGCCGCTGGCCAGCGGCTGCCGTCTCACGGACACACTCACGTTCGAGCCCCGTTTCGGGGGGCGCCTTGCAGTTGCCGTGGTGCGACGCCTGTTCACGCACCGCCACCGGCAACTGCGAAAACATCTCGGCGAGACGTCCACCAGCCTGCCGCGGGGCCGCTGACGCGCGGCCCTGCCCAGAGGCAGCCAATGTCAGAAAAGAGGAAGCACCGGGGTTGGCCACCCCGGCAGGCAGCAAAACCTATCTGCCGGACGCCAGCATGTCGTTCCAGCGCTGCATCAGGTCGGTCAGGCGGTGCGCCTGCCGGTCCAGGCTCTGCAATTCTTCCAGCGAGCCCTTTTCGCCACTGAAGGTTTCAACGCCCTGCAGCTCCAGTGCGAGCGGATGCTCGGGGTTCTGCATGCGGTAGACATTCAGCTTCCAGCGCGTGTTGTGCACCACCATGCGCCACAGTGTGAGCTTGGTGCCGAGGCCAATCTGGCTGAAATCGGTGAGCTCACCAAAGGGCGTGAAATCGGTGCCGAAGAGCTGCACACGCCCCGAGGCAGGATCCGCCACCAGCGTCGCCGTACGCGGTGCCTTGCACAGCAGCGCCAGCACGCCGAGCGCCTGCCCCGCCGACAGGTAGTTCAGTGCCTTGCGCGCCTTGCGGCCATCGGGATAGACGATGAGCTGGCCGGAGAGCAGGAAATAGAACACCTTGTCCTGCGCGCCCTTCTCGATCACCACCTCGTTCGGCCCCGGCTCATAGACATTCGAATGCTGCTTCAGCACTTCCATCTGCGCCGGATCGTTGAACATCAGGTCCTTGTAGAAAGGAATGCCCGACAGCAGCGACTCCAGGGTGTCCGGGGAATAACTCGAAAGGGGAATGCATTTCATGGGCGGGCCTCCGTGCGTCTGGAGTATAGCCCCGGCAACACCGGCCGGAACAAGCACCGGGCGCACAGGATGGGATGCGGTTGGCAGGCCGCAGAACGCGCAAGGCCCGCGTCACTGCGGGCCTTGCTGCCTCAGGGTTGCACCGGCGGCTCAGCGGAAGATGGTGCGCACCTTGGTGTCCCCGCCGACAACGTCCTTGTCAGCGGGGCGCCGGAAAAAAAGCGTGTCGTCCAGCAGCGACTTCAGTTCCTCGGCAATCTCGAAGCTGCCGTGCTTGAACAGGCAGCGCATGATGCCGTCGTGTTGCTCGAACACCAGCATCTCGATGCGCAGCGCGGTGCCCTCGGGGCAGAGGATGAGGTCGCGCGCATGCTTTTCCAGCGGGAAATCGGTGTGCTGGTATTCCAGCACGCAGCCGAAAAAGCCCATGTCGCGGATGCTCACCTTCATGTCCACGGAAATGGCGCCATCGACCTGCGAGAAGCTGATCACGCGCGCATGCGGGTTCAGGGGCACATAGCGCGGCTCGCCGCGACGCTCCATGGTCTCGCACTGGTGCTTCGTCAACACCTCGATGCCCTTGAGCGCATGCAGGTCGCCGTCTTCAAGGAAGGTGCGGAACATGGCCACCGACTCGTCGCGTTTCTCCAGCTGCGCCACATGGTCGGCACCCTTGATGAGCGTGAACACGGCATTCGGGCAACGCGCGGCAAACTGTGCGTTCTCGTAAGGCAGGGTGAAACTGTCGAACTCGCCCGTGGACACCAGCGTGTCGCAATCCGGGTAGCCGAGGATGGATTCCACCTCGAGCAGGCGGCGCGCATTGATGCGGTAACGCTGCTGCTCGTTGTCGTGGAAGCTGCGCATCTGGCGATGGAACAGCTTGCGCGTGATGTCCGTGATTTCGGTTTCTTTCAGGCGCGCATGGTTGACCAGATAAAGCACCACGGCCTGCCCGAATTCGTCGAGACGGCCTTCGTCCAGCACCTTGAGCGACTCCTCCAGCAACATGCGCCAGGACTTGCGCGGGCGCACCAGGATGCCGGTGACAATGAGCTTGTGCATGGCCTGCGGGCGCTTGTAGGCATAGGTGGAGGCCACCACCGACCCCAGCGACAGGCCCATCAGCGAGACCTTTTCCAGGCCCGCACGCTGCGTCCACTGGAAGAGCAGGTCGGCCAGGTCTTCCATGCCGAGTTCGGGCGCGAGCTGGGCGTTGTTGCCGAGCGAGGGCAGGTCGACCAGGATCACCGGCACCGCCTGCAGGATCTGCTCGACGCAATACTTGTAGGAATTGAAGTTCTGGAAGGCGCCGCCAAGCACGATCAGCGGCACCTTGTGCGCATTCTCCGGCGCGCTGAAGGCCAGATACTCGACGCGCCACTTGCCGATGAAGTCGGTGCGCGGCTCCTGCTTGAGCGAGGAGCGGTTATAGGCCTCATAGACTACGGACATGGGGGCCACCTTGCCGGTCGGGCGATGCTTTTATTGTTGGTCTTGTCAGGCCCGCGAGACGGGCGTCCGGTCTGTCCATGCACGACCGGCCGGATATTTGGAGTTATAAGCCGGACGGCCATCCTACACCGGTCGCGGGGCGCTTGCGTAGTTCCACGGTAAGCCGCGCCAGGCACGATGGCGGCCAGCCCCCCCGGACCTGCCACGCCGGGATGCCGGCCCGGGACGGGCGCCGTATACTCCCGGGCCTGTCCCCCCTGTCTTCCGAGCCCGATCCGCCGTGAACGCCATTACCGACGTCAGCCACTACATGCAGACCCTGGGCGCCGCCGCCCGTGCCGCCTCCCGCGCCACCGCCCGCGCCGACACCGGCCTGAAGAACCGCGCGCTGGCCGCCATTCTCGATGCCCTGGTCGCGGCCAAGGCCGACATCCTTGCCGCCAATGCAAAGGATATGGAGGCCGGCCGCGCCCGCGGCCTCGACGCCGCCATGCTCGACCGCCTCGCCATCGGCGAGAAGACCTTTGCCGGCATGATCGAGGGCCTGCGCCAGGTCATGGACCTGGCCGACCCCGTCGGCGCCATCACCGACCTCGTCTACCGCCCCTCGGGCATCCAGGTCGGCAAGATGCGCGTGCCGCTCGGCGTCATCGGCATCATTTACGAAAGCCGCCCCAACGTGACGCTGGAGGCCGCCGCGCTCTGCCTGAAGTCCGGCAACGCCACCATCCTGCGCGGCGGCTCCGAGGCCCTGCACTCCAACCAGGCCATTGCCGCCTGCATCCAGGCCGGCCTTGAAAAAGCCGGCCTGCCGCGCGAGGCCGTGCAGGTGGTCGCCACCACCGACCGCGCCGCCGTCTCCGCGCTGATCACCATGCCCGAGTTCGTCGACGTGATCGTGCCCCGTGGCGGCAAGGGCCTGATCGAACGCATCAGCACCGAGGCGCGCGTGCCCGTCATCTATCACCTCGACGGCAACTGCCACACCTTCATCGAGCGCGACGCCGACCTGGCCAAGGCCGTCCCCGTCGCCATGAACGCCAAGACCCACCGCTATGGCACCTGCAACACCATGGAAACCCTGCTGGTGGATGCCCCCGTGGCCGAGGCGGCACTGGCGGCTCTCGCCCCGCTCTACCGCGAGAAAGGCGTGGAGCTGCGCGGCTGCGAAAAGACGCGTGCCCTGATCGACGCCGTGCCGGCGACGGAAGCCGACTGGTACGAGGAATATCTGGCGCCCGTGCTTGCCATCAAGGTGGTGGACGGCCTCGACGAGGCCATCGCGCACATCAACAAGTACGGCTCGCACCACTCTGACGCCATCATCACCGAAAGCGTGACCAAGGCCCGCCGCTTCCTCAACGAAGTGGATTCCAGCTCGGTGATGGTGAATGCGTCGACGCGCTTTGCCGACGGCTTCGAATACGGTCTCGGTGCCGAGATCGGCATCTCCACCAACAAGATCCACGCGCGCGGCCCGGTGGGCCTGGAAGG
>DAIRDY010000161.1:0-3645 GCA_036795935.1 Moraxellaceae bacterium
TTCGGCCACCGCGTGTACAAGAACTTCGACCCGCGCGCCAAGGTCATGAAGCAGACCTGCGACGAAGTGCTCGCCGCGCTCGGCATCAACGACCCGCAGCTCGAACTGGCCATGAAGCTGGAAGAGGCCGCGCGCAACGACCCGTACTTCGTCGAGCGCAAGCTCTACCCGAACGTCGACTTTTACTCGGGCATCATCCTCAAGGCCATCGGCATCCCGACCTCGATGTTCACCGTGATCTTCGCCCTCGCCCGTACCGTGGGCTGGATCTCGCACTGGCTGGAAATGCACTCCGGCCCGTACAAGATCGGCCGTCCCCGCCAGCTCTACACCGGCTACACCCAGCGCGACTTCAGCCCCCTCGACAAGCGCTAAGCCGAAATGCAGCATGAAAAAGGCCGCCCTCGGGCGGCCTTTTTCATGGCCGCTTCCTGTACTGGCTAGCTGACAAGAAAGCCGGCTAGGCTGGCACCACCCCTCAAAGGACTCCGCCATGACCTCACTTGCCTTCATCGGCCTCGGCACCATGGGTTATCCCATGGCCGGCCACCTGGCCCGCGCCGGCCACGATGTCACCGTCTACAACCGCACGCGCAGCCGGGCCATCGCCTGGCAGGCCGAGCATGGCGGCAGGCTGGCAGAGAGCCCGGCGGCCGCCGCTGCCGGCGCCGAACTGGTGTTCACCTGCGTCGGCAACGATGACGACCTGCGCGCGGTGGTGCTGGGCGAGCACGGCATTGCCGCTGCGCTGCCGGCGGATGCGGTGCTTGTAGATCACTCCACGGTATCGGCCGATATCGCCCGCGAACTGGCCGCCCGGCTCGGCAACAGTGGCCGGCATTTCCTTGATGCGCCGGTCTCGGGTGGCCAGCAGGGCGCACAGAACGGCCAGCTCACCATCATGTGTGGCGGCGATGCGGCCGTGTTCAGCCGCTGCGAGCCGGTGCTGCGGCACTATGCGCGCGCCGTCACGCACATGGGGGCGGCCGGAGCCGGCCAGCTCACCAAGATGGTCAACCAGATCTGTGTGGCCGGTCTCGTTCAGGCCCTGGCCGAAGGCATAGCCTTTGCGGAGAAGGCCGGCCTCGACGGCCAGCAGGTGATGAGCGCGATTTCGCAGGGCGCCGCCTCCAGCTGGCAGATGGTGAACCGCCACCAGACCATGCTGGCCGGGCAATACGAGCACGGATTTGCCGTCGACTGGATGCGCAAGGACCTGGCACTTTGCCAGGAGGAGGCCCGGCGCATTGGCGCCAGCCTGCCGGTGACCGCCCTGGTCGACCAGTTCTATGCCGAGGTGCAGGCCATGGGCGGCGGGCGCTGGGACACCTCCAGCCTGCTCGCACGGCTGCGCAAGTCAGATTAGACGCCCGTACCTGCCTGACGCAGGCTGTCGGAAAGTGACGTCTTTGCTTACAGCAGGCACTGTCAATATTGGACGGCCGCCAATGGTCGGGCCTAGAATGCCCTTCGTCAGTGTCACAAGCTGTGATGTTTTACTGCCCCCGACGGAATGGACAAGAACATGAAGAAATCCGTGACCCGTGGCGCCACCCTCGCCGCCCTGCTGTTCAGCGTCATGGCCGGCCCGGCCGTGGCTACCGCCAACGACAACAGCTACGTGCGCAACAACTGCACCGAACAGGCCGCCGGCAAGACCGGGGAAGACCGCCGACAGTTCATTGCCGGATGCGTCCGCAACAAGGCCAAAACCAACAACATCCCCCCCTTCCTGGCCCGGGTGTCCGAGTGCAACCGCAAGGCCGGTGACCTGGCCGGCAATGCGCGCAGCGCCTTCATGGACAACTGCATCAAAGACGACTGAACTGTCCCGGTCGTCGCGCAGGCCACTTCCCGCGTCCGGCCCGCTAACGCCGATATGCCAGCCGCGCCGCCCGCGCCCATGAAAAAGCCCGCGATCAACGCGGGCTTTTTCATGGGTCACGTGCAGCGCATCACTTCTCGATGATGGCCACCACGCCCTGGCCGCCGGCGGCGCAGATCGACACCAGCACCTTGCCCGAACCCTTCTCGTTCAGCAGCTTGGCAGCCGAGGCCACGATACGGCCACCGGTGGCCGCGAAGGGGTGGCCCGCCGCCAGCGAGGAGCCGTTGACATTGAGCTTGCTGCGGTCGATCGAGCCCAGCGGCTTCTTCAGGCCAAGGCGTTCCTTGCAGGCCTTCTCGTCTTCCCAGAACTTCAGCGTCGACAGCACCTGGCCGGCAAACGCTTCGTGGATTTCGTAGAAGTCGAAGTCCTGCAGCGTCATGCCCACACGCTCCAGCATGCGCGGCACGGCATAGGCCGGCGCCAGCAGCAGGCCTTCCTTCTTGTGCACGAAATCGATGGCAGCGGTTTCCACGGTGGTGAGGTAGGCCAGCACCGGCAGGTTGTGGGCCTTGGCCCACTCTTCACTTGCCAGCAGCACCACAGAGGCGCCATCGGTCAGCGGCGTGGAATTGCCGGCCGTCATGGTGCCGTTCTCGCGGTCGCCGAACACCGGCTTCAGCGTGGCCAGCTTCTCGATGGTGGAGCCCGGGCGCAGGTTGTCGTCACGCTCAAGGCCCATGTACGGGGTCATCAGGTCCTTGAAGAAACCGCGCTCGTAGGCGGCAGCCATGTTCTTGTGGCTGAGGTAGGCCAGCTCGTCCTGGGCTTCGCGGGCAATGCCCCACTCGGCCGTGGTGATGGCCTGGTGCTCACCCATGGAGAGGCCGGTGCGCGGTTCGCCGTTGGCAGGAATTTCCAGGCCCATCATGCCCGGGCGGAACTTGGCCAGGGCCGCCAGGCGCTGCTTGTTGTCCTTGGCGCGGTTCAGGCTGAGCAGGAACTGGCGCAGGCCCTCACCCACACCGATGGGGGCGTCGGACGTGGTGTCGACACCGCCGCCGATGCCGCACTCGATCTGGCCGGTGGCGATCTTGTTGGCGATGTAGTTGATGGCCTGGAGGCCGGTGCCGCAGGCCTGCTGCAGGTCGCAGGCCGGGGTTTCGGGCGCGAGGCGGGTGTTGAGCACGGCTTCGCGGGTCATGTTGAAGTCGCGCGACAGCTTGAGCACGGCACCGGCGGCCACCTCGCCCAGACGCTCGCCATCGAGCTTGTAGCGGGCAACGAGGCCGTCGAGGGCGGCAGTCAGCATGTCAATGTTGGACGCCGTGGCATAGGCGCCATTGGAACGGGCGAAGGGGATACGGTTGCCGCCAATGATGGCGACGCGACGCAGAGCGGACATGGGAGGCTCCTTCAATAAGACCCAATAAAGACCCGGGAGGCTTTTCCGGTGGCGGCACCCTAGCACAGAAGATTCTTGCCGCATTGACATCCCTGTCGGGAAACGGCGGGCATGTCAGCAAATATGCAGCCGTTTCCACATGACCCGCCGGCCACGGCAGATCGGTCCCGGTGTTGGCCGTGTTGCCCGGTACGGGCGTCCATGGCGTCAGTTGCCGGCAGGGGTTTTCTGCTAGAGTCACGCCGCTTTCGCCGGCCCGCCCGGCAGCTTGCCTCCCCTGTTTTTTGCGCCGCTGGCGCCCCGGAATTAAGGACGACGTCATGAGTGACCGTTACACGCAATTCGCCAATTCCCCGCTGGGCCGCATGCTCATCAAGAACCTCGGCCTGCCCGCCCCGCTCACCCTCGACCG
>DAIRDY010000161.1:3745-5464 GCA_036795935.1 Moraxellaceae bacterium
TGGGCCGCATGCTCATCAAGAACCTCGGCCTGCCCGCCCCGCTCACCCTCGACCGTTTCCAGGCCGGTGCCCCGGTGGTCAGCGGTGCCGTGCTGCTGGGTGCCGCGCCGGGTGGCGTGCTGACTGGCGCCATCGCGCGCACGCTCAAGAACATCCAGGCCGAAGTGCACAGCTATGCCCAGGACCAGGTGGGCAAGGCCGCAAAGGAAGCCGGTCTCGGCGTCAAGGTGTGGAACCCGGAAGTCGAAGCCGAGCAGAAGTTCAAGGCACTGGTGTTCGATGCCAGCGGCATCACGCGCAGCGATGACCTGGTGCAGGTCTACCATTTCTTCCACCCGGTCATGCGCAAGCTGGCCGAGTGCAGCCGCATTGTCGTGCTCGGCCTGCCGCCGGAAGCCTGCAGCAACCCGCGCCAGGCCACCGCGCAGCGCGCGCTCGAGGGCTTCACGCGCTCGCTCGGCAAGGAAGTGAAGAAGGGCGGCACCGCGCAGCTCGTCTATGTGGCGCCGGGCGCCGAAGGCCAGCTCGAGTCCTCGCTGCGCTTCTTCCTGTCGCCGCGCTCGGCCTATGTGTCGGCGCAGGTGGTGCGCATCTCCGCCACCGACACCGCCGTCGCCATCGACTGGGCCAAGCCGCTGGCCGGCAAGGTCGCGCTGGTCACCGGCGCCTCGCGCGGCATCGGCGAAGCCATTGCCAAGACGCTGGCCCGTGACGGCGCCCATGTCGTCGGCCTCGACATCCCCGCGCTCGGCGACGACCTGCGCGTGGTCACCAACCTGATCGGCGGCTCCGCGCTCGCGCTCGACATCACCGCCGCCGATGCGCCGGCAAAGATCGCCGAGCACCTGAAGGCCCACCACGGTGGCGTCGACATCATCGTGCACAACGCCGGTGTCACCCGCGACAAGACGCTGGCCAACATGACCCAGCAGCAGTGGGACATGGTGATGAACATCAACCTCTGCTCCGAAGAACGCATCAACGACGAGCTGCTGGCACAGAACGTGATCCGCGAGAACGGCCGCGTGATCTGCGTGTCGTCCATTTCCGGCATCGCCGGCAACATGGGCCAGAGCAACTACGGCATGAGCAAGGCCGGCGTCATCGGCATGGTGCAGTCCATGGCCCCGGTGCTGTTCGCGAAGAAGATCACCATCAATGCCGTGGCCCCGGGCTTCATCGAAACCGCAATGACGGCCGCCATTCCCTTCGCCATCCGCGAAGCCGGCCGCCGCATGAACTCGATGTCGCAGGGCGGCCTGCCGGTGGACGTGGCCGAAGCCATTGCCTGGTATGCCTCGCCCGCCTCGGCCGGCGTCAACGGCAATGTGGTGCGCGTCTGCGGCCAGTCGCTGATCGGCGCCTGATGCCGGCGTGACGAAACGGCGCCCCAGGGCGCCGTTTCGCATCAACATGCCCCTCTCGATTCCAGGAGCAATGACATGACTGTTCGTGAACTGACTGCCGCCCCGAACACCGCCGCACTGTATTCGCGTGCCGTGCTGGGCGCGCTCGCCGGCAAGAAGGGCTCGACCCTGCCCGCGCTGACGCTGGTGCGCCGCAACGTGCAGATCGACCGCGCGCACCTGGCCACCTACAACCGCGTCTGCGGCTTCAGCCAGCGCGAGACGCTGCCGGCCACCTACCCCTTTGTGCTGGCGTTTCCGCTGCACATGGAAATCATCACCGCGCCGGATTTCCCGTTTGCGGCGATGGGCC
>DAIRDY010000162.1:0-1243 GCA_036795935.1 Moraxellaceae bacterium
ATGGTATTCGTCGTCCCAACTGACGGCGTCCACCAGGGTGTAGGCGTTGCGCTGGGCTTCGGAGACGCTGTAGCCGAGCGCGGTGGCGCAGAGCACGCGACCACCGGCGGTCACCACCTGGCCGTCTTTCAGCGCGGTGCCGGCATGGAAGACCTTGCCGGGCAGGGCGGCGGCCGCATCAAGGCCGCGGATGGTGTCGCCCTTGCGCACGTCACCGGGATAGCCGCCGGCGGCCATCACCACGCCGAGCGCGGCGCGCACATCCCAGTCGGCGCTGGCGGTGTCCAGTTCGCCGGCAATGCCGCGTTCCACCAGTTCCACCAGCGAGGACTGCAGGCGGACCATGATGGGCTGGGTTTCCGGATCGCCGAAGCGGCAGTTGAATTCGATGACCTTGGGCGCGCCGCTGGCATCGATCATCAGGCCGGCATAGAGGAAACCGGTGTAGGGGTGACCTTCGGCCGCCATGCCGGCCACCGTCGGATTGATGACCTCGCGCATCACGCGCGCATGCACGTCGGGCGTCACCACCGGCGCCGGCGAATACGCGCCCATGCCGCCGGTGTTGGGGCCGGTATCGGCATCGCCGATGCGCTTGTGGTCCTGGCTCGTGGCCATGGGCAGCGCGGTCTTGCCGTCGACCATGACGATGAAGCTGGCTTCCTCGCCCTCCAGGAATTCCTCGACCACCACGCGCGAGCCGGCGCTGCCGAAGGCATTGCCGGAGAGCATGTCGGTGATGGCGGCTTCGGCTTCCGGCAAGGTCATGGCCACGATCACGCCCTTGCCGGCGGCGAGGCCGTCGGCCTTGATGACAATGGGCGCGCCTTTCTCGCGCACATAGGCCAGTGCGGCGTTGGTGTCGGTGAACACCTGGTAGAAGGCGGTGGGAATGCCCTGTCGCGCCAGGAAGTCCTTGGCAAAGGCCTTGGAGCCCTCGAGCTGGGCGGCATGCCGGGTCGGGCCCCAGATCTTGAGGCCCGCCGCGCGGAAGGCATCGACCACGCCGTTCACCAGCGGGGCTTCCGGGCCGACGATGGTCAGTGCGATGTCGTTGCGCTCGGCAAACTGCACGAGTGCCGCATTGTCCAGGATGTCGAGCGCGACGTTCTGGCACTTGGCCTCGGTCGCGGTGCCGGCATTGCCCGGCGCCACGAACACGGTCTCGACACGCGCGTCTTGCGCACATTTCCATGCCAGTGCGTGTTCACGGCCACCCGAACCCAGAAGCAGAATTTTCATG
>DAIRDY010000162.1:1343-5438 GCA_036795935.1 Moraxellaceae bacterium
GGCTGGATGATGGCGGCAATGCCCACCTTGGCGGCATTGTCGATGCCGTCGCGGAACGGGAAGAAGGCATCGGAGGCCATCACGGCACCGGCGACCTGCAGGCCGGCATGCTCGGCCTTGATGGCGGCAATGCGGGCGGAGTTCACGCGGCTCATCTGGCCGGCACCGACACCGATGGTCTGGCGGCCCTTGGCATAGACGATGGCATTGGACTTCACGTACTTGGCGACCTTCCAGGCAAAGATCAGGTCGTGGATTTCCGCTTCGGTCGGCGCACGCCTGGTGACGATCTTGAGGTCGGTGTCCTTGATCATGCCCAGGTCCTGGTCCTGCACCAGCAGGCCGCCGGTCACGCGCTTGAAGTCCCACTGCGCGGCGCGGGCGTCGATGGCCGGCAGTGCGCCGCATTCCAGCACGCGCACGTTCTGCTTGGCGGCGGTGACCTCCAGCGCGGCCTTCGAGATGCTCGGCGCAATAATCACTTCCACAAACTGGCGCTCGACGATGGCCTTCGCGGTCTCGGCGTCCAGCTCGCGGTTGAAGGCGATGATGCCGCCGAAGGCGGATTCGGGGTCGGTGGCATAGGCCAGGTCATAGGCCTTGCGGATGCCGCCTTCGTTGTCCGGCACCACGGACACGCCGCAGGGATTGGCGTGCTTGACGATGACGCAGGCTGGCTTGGCGAAGCTCTTCACGCACTCCAGCGCGGCGTCGGTGTCGGCGATGTTGTTGTAGCTGAGTTCCTTGCCCTGCAACTGGCGCGCGGTGGCGACGGAAGCCTCCTTCGGGGCGGCCTCGGTGTAGAAGGCGGCGCGCTGGTGGGGGTTCTCGCCGTAGCGCAGGTCCTGGGCCTTGAAGAACTGGGTGTTGAAGGTGCGAGGAAAAACCTCGCGGAACGACAGGTCGCCCTTCTTTTCACCCTCTTTATTGGAAACCAGGCCGCCCAGGTAGTTGGCGATCATGCCGTCGTAGCCGGCGGTGTGTTCGAAGGCCTTCACGGCGAGGTCAAAGCGGGTCTCGTAGGAGAGGCCGCCGGTCGCCTTGATCTCGGCCAGCACCGTGCCGTAATCGGCGGCATTGACTACGATGCCGACGTGGGCGTGGTTCTTGGCGGCCGAGCGCACCATGGTCGGGCCGCCGATGTCGATGTTCTCGATGGCATCGGGCAGGGTGCAGTCGGCCTTGGCCACGGTGGCGGCGAAGGGGTAGAGGTTGACCACCACGAGGTCGATGCCGGAAATGCCGTGCTCGGCCATCACGGCATCGTCCTTGCCGCGGCGGCCAAGGATGCCGCCGTGGATCTTGGGATGCAGCGTCTTCACGCGGCCGTCCATCATCTCCGGGAAACCGGTGTGGTCGGAGACTTCGGTCACCGGGATGCCGCTGTCGCGCAGCAGCTTGAAGGTGCCGCCGGTGGACAGCAGCGCGACGCCTGCCTGGCTGAGTTCGCGGGCGAAGTCGACGATGCCGGTCTTGTCGGAGACGGAGATCAGGGCCTGTTTGACGGTCTGGCTCATGGTGCTACCCATAGATGGCTGGAAATTCTGTCCGGGGCGCTGGTTCATCGCGATCCCCAAATAAAAAAGGGCGCTCGCGCCCTTTTTCGGTTGTCCTGCGTCCTGCTTACATCAGCCCGTGGTCCTTGAGCTTCTTGCGCAGCGTGCCGCGGTTCAGCCCCAGGATTTCGGAGGCGCGGGTCTGGTTGCCGCGGGTGTATTCAAGCACCACTTCCAGAAGCGGGGCTTCGACTTCGGCCAGCACCATGTCGTAGACATCGGTGGCCTGTTCGCCACCCAGATTGGCGAAGTAGTTGCGCATGGCGATCTCGACGTGATCGCGCAGGCTCTTCTGGGAGGCAGTGGAGGATAACTGCTGTTTCAAGGTGGAAATGTCCATGCCGTTGTGACTGTCTCTGAGAAGCGACGGGTCCATGTTCAAGCTGTTCATGCCGCTCTTACCTCTCCATTTGCAAGGCGCCCGAAATAGTCGCGGGCAAAGGCCAGTTGCTGGGCCGACGATTCCAGTTTGTTGAAAGAACGCGTCATGTCCGCGCCACCGGGCAGGTACGCCATGTACCAGCCGACGTGCTTGCGGGCAAAGCGCAAACCCTGGAATTCACCGTAAAACGCGTATAGCGCTTCCATGTGCCCGAGAATGATCTCTGCGACCTCGATCGCCGATGGCGGAGGCAGTATTTCCCGGGTAAGGAGGAAGTGTTTTGTATCGCGAAAAATCCACGGCCGCCCATGGGCGCCGCGGCCGGTCATAATACCATCGCATCCGGTGCGGACAAGCACCATTTCGGCCTTTTCCGGCGAGTCGATATCACCATTTGCGAGCACCGGAATGCGCACCGCCTGCTTGACAGCGGCGATGGTGTCGTATTCGGCCTCGCCGGTGTATTTGTCGGCGCGGGTGCGGCCGTGCATGGCCAGCATCTGTATGCCGCAATCCTCGGCAATGCGTGCGATGCGCACGCCGTTGCGGTGTTCGCGATCCCAGCCGGTGCGGGTTTTCAGCGTGACCGGGACATCAACGGCCCCCACCACGGCAGTGAGTATTTCCGCCACCAGGCCCTCGTCCTGCAGCAGTGCCGAGCCGGCCAGGCGGTTGCAGACCTTTTTTGCCGGGCAACCCATGTTGATGTCGACGACCTGTGCGCCGAGATCGACCGAGGCGCGTGCGGCCTCGGCCATCATCTGCGCGTCATAGCCGACGATCTGCACCGTGCGCGGCTCGGGCTCGCCCGAGTAGTCCAGGCGCGTGGCGGACTTGCGCGAGGACCACAGGCGCACGTCGGAGGCCACCATCTCCGACACCACATGGCCGGCGCCCCAGGCACGGCAGAGCTGCCGGAACGGACGGTCGGTGACGCCGGCCATGGGGGCCAGTGCCAGAGGCGTCTCGATGCGGTAGGGGCCGATGGTGAGGGGGGCGAGCATGGCGGTCATCCGGCAGGGGCGCGGATGATAGCGCCGCCCCCGGCCCGGGCAAAGCGCCGGGCCGGGGGCGTGCGGGTCAGAGTACCGGGTCCAGCGAGTAGCTGACGGCCTCGGCGCCCGGGTCGACGATGGGCAGGGAGATGCGCACCGGCGTTTGTGGCGGCATGCGGCGCATCAGCGCGGCTTCGCCGGCCAGGTATTCCCCGGGCCGCAGCAGGCGGCTGGCGATCACTTCGTCGCTGCGGTTGCGGAAGCGCAGGTGCAGCAGCGGGAAGGGCTGGGCGAACGGCGCCTCGTTCTTCACCAGGGCATCCACCAGCAGGGCCTCGTCGGCCTTGGGGTGCTTGCGCACGACCAGCTCCTGCACCTTGAGGCGCGAGGGGTCGGGGATGTCGGGCAGGCGGCAGCCCAGCTCCGCACAAGCTTTCTCCAGCATCGGGCGGCTGCCCGGCTTGACTGCCAGGGTATCGAAATTGAAGTAGAGGTACTGGCCGGCAAACATGGCCAGTGCAATCAGGCAGAGGAAGGTCCAGGTGAAGAGCCGGCCCCAGTCGATCGGGGCACGCCGCGGCTTGAGCACGACCGGGGCATCGACATGGGCCAGCGGGCGATCCAGGGAAAACGGATTGCTTTCGCTGATCGGCGGGGGCGGGGCGGCGGCGCTTGCTCCCGGCGTGCTCAGCGGGTCTTCGTCGAGAAAGCTCAGGACGTCGGCATCGTCGCCGAGGAAGTCATCGGCCGGGCGCGGCGCGGCCGCCTTCGGTTTGCTGCCGACCGGCGTGGGGCCGGCATTGAGGGCGGCGAAGACGTCGTCTTCGGCGTCGGTCGGCTGGTGGCCGAGGGCAGCGGCCAGCTTGGGATTCTTCGGGGCCTTCTTGCCCTTGTCGTCCACCAGCTCCATGCCGTACTTCTTCTGTTCCTTTTTCTTGGCCTCGTCCTCGAGCTCGGACAGGATGCTCTGGGCCCAGGACTCGTCGGCATTCTCGTTGGTGGCGTGGGCGCGGTGCTCGTCGCCGGGCAGGCCGTCGCCGGCCTCGTCCAGCATGTCGTGCAGTTCGTCGTCGAAGCGCACGCTCTTGGGGCCGCCCTCGGGAATCGGCGTGGCTTCCTCGCTCTGGATAAAGGCGTCGATCTCGTCGTCGTCAAAGCCGAA
>DAIRDY010000163.1:0-1862 GCA_036795935.1 Moraxellaceae bacterium
CGATCTGCTCCCCGACCAGGCGGCGCACGCTGGCGGTCGCCGACTCCGGCTGCGGTAGCGCGGCCAGCCGGGCCGCGGCCTGCTCGCGCAGGCGGCGGAACAGGCCGGGGGCGTGGCGGCGCATCGGCAGGTCGAGCAGGGCGCGGTCGAAGGTGATGCTGTCCTCGCCGGCCATAAAGCAGAACGTGGTCTCATGACCCAGCACTTCGTGATATTCCGCCACCCAGGACGGCGCCGGGTGCCGGCAGCAGACGCGGCGCAGCCGGATATCGCCCTCGACCAGGCGGTGCAGGATGCACAGCGTGGCGGCACCGCAGACCTCGGCGACATAGGGGCTGTCCAGTGCCAGCAATGCCGGCGACTGGTGCAGCACGATGCGGGCCTGGTCGCCTTCTTCGAGCAGCTCGACGCGGACCAGCGTCGACAGCAGCGGGCTGTAGCGGGTGACCATGCCGACCACGGCACGCAGGTCGGGGGCGCTGGAGACCAGCATGCCGACCAGGTCCAGCATCTCGACGCCGATTTCCTGCCCGAGGTGCAGGCCCAGTGCCGGGTCGCCGGTCAGCGCGAGCGTGCTGGCGATGATGGCGCGCACCTCGTCGGCGGTGAACAGGCCGTCGAGATGGTCGGCACGGGCCGGCTCCAGTCCGGCATGGGCCAGCACGGTTTCGGGTTCGAGGTCGTCCAGGGTCAGGAAGAGGGCCGTCAGCACCAGCCGGGCCGGGGTCAGGGTCGCGGTCATGGCGGTCAGGCCCGGCCGTGGCGGCGGCGGTACTCGTTGGGCGACAGCCCGAACCAGCCCTTGAAGGCGCGATAGAAGTTGGCCGGCTCGGAATAGCCGAGGATGGCCGCCAGGGTCTCGATGCTGGCGTCGTCGTTGCCGAGCAGGTAGTCGCGCGCGCGCTCCTGGCGGCAGCCGTCGTGCAGGGCCTGGAAGCTGGTGCCCTCGTCCTGCAAGCGGCGCTGCAGCGTGCGCGGGGTCAGGCCCATCTGCTCGGCAATGCTCGGCAGGTCGATCAGGCGCAGGCCCATCTGCTCGCCGATCAGGCGGCGCACGCTGGCGGCGGCGGTTTCCACCTGTGGCCGGCTGGCCAGCCGGCGTGCGGCCTCCTGCTGCAGGCGCTGGTAGAGGCCGGGGCTGTGCCGGGCCATCGGCAGGTCGAGCAGGTGGCGGGCGAAGCTGATGCTGTCCTCGCCGGCATCGAACACGATTTCGGCTTCCTCGCCGAGCACACGGGCGTATTCCTCGGCCCAGGCCGGTGCGGCATGGCGGAAGGTGAAGCGGCTGACGCGGAACTCGCCGCGCACCAGCCGGCGCACGGTATTCCACAGTCCGGCGCAGACGATCTCGCGGCAGTAGGGGGCGATGGGGCCGACCTCGGGGTGCAGGGTCAGCACGCAGCGCGCGCTGTCGCCTTCCTCCACCAGTTCGGCGCGGCCCAGCGTGGACAGCAGTGGCGAATAGCGGAACACCTGGTCCAGCGCGTCGCGCAGCGTGGGCGCGGTGGCCACCATCATGCCCACGGTGTCCAGCATCTCGGAGCCGATTTCCTGGCCCAGGTGCAGGCCGAGCGCCTCGTCGCCGGTCAGTGCCTTGGCGCTGTCGGTGATGGCGATGACATCGCGGGCGCTGATCACCGCATCCTCGTCCAGCATCAGCTGCACCGGCACGCCGGCGTGCTCGAACAGCTCGTCCATCTCCAGTTCCTCCAGCAGCAGCATGGCGGAAAGGATGACGTTGGCGGGGGTGAGGGTTTCGCTCATGCGGACTGCCCGGTGAAGTGCGACGAAGTCTGGAGCATGGCCCCACCCCCGCAATGTCAGGAAGCGTCAGCCATCGGCATTTGCCGCCATGGTGTCGG
>DAIRDY010000163.1:1962-3512 GCA_036795935.1 Moraxellaceae bacterium
TTCAGGCGCGCGGCACCGGGCGGGTGCGGCCGTCCTCGTCGATGGCGACGAAGGTGAACAGGCCTTCGGTGAGCTTGGTCTGCTGGCCGTCGAGGTCGTCGGTTTCCCAGACTTCGACCAGGATCTTCATCGAGCTGCGGCCGATGGACAGGATTTCCGTGTAGCAGCCGATGATGTCGCCGATCTTCACCGGGCGCAGGAAGCCCATGGCGTCGATGGCGACGGTGGCGACGCGGCCGCGCGCCTGCTTGCGCGCGGCGACGCCGGCGGCGAGGTCCATCTGCGACACCAGCCAGCCGCCAAAGATGTCGCCATTGGCATTGGCGTCCTTGGGCATGGCGATGGTCTGCAGGCTGAGCACGCCGCGCGGATGCGGGGTGTTGTCGTGGGCGGGATTCATGAGGGCGCTTCCAGGGCAGGGGATGCGTCCGAGTATACGGAGTGCGCCGGCCGCGCAAAGCGGCAACGGCCGTCGCCTGGCAATAAAAAAGGCCGCGCGTGCGGCCTTTTTGCAGCAGCGGGCGCTCAGTTGCCCAGGTAGCCGCTCAGGTGCTCGGGGTCGGCCGCCTTCACGGTCATGCCTTCCGGGCCGTCACCGATGCGGGTGAACTGCTTGATGGGCTCGCCCACTTTCCTGAACTCTTCCAGCTCCTTGGAGCCTTCCTTGAAGACCCACAGGCGGCCGTCTTCGATGAAGGTGGTGTAGCCGGCCTTGTCGTGCTGGGGCGACGGGGTCGCGCTGGAAGCATGGGCGAGGGCGCTGCCGGCCATCAGGGCGGCGATGCAGATGTGCTTGAACATGGGTCTCTCCGCGGGTCTCTGGGATTGCTGACAGCGGCGAGGGTAGGCGCAGATCGTGACGGTTTTGTGACCGCAGCGGCCGCTGTCCGGGGACAGACGGGCGGGGCAGAAAGATGGCGCCCTGAAATATATCTGTCACATGGGCTGACTAGGATGCGCCACGTTGTCCCAATGTCCCCGACGGAGTGTGTCATGAAGATCAAAGGCCTTATCGCCGCCCTCGGACTCAGCCTCGGCTTCGCCGGTGCCGTCCAGGCCGCAGTCGATCCCAAGCTGCCGAACTACACCAAGACCACCGGCGTGTCCGGCAACCTGTCCAGCATCGGCTCCGACTCGCTGAACAACCTGATGACGCTGTGGGCCGAGTCCTTCAAGAAGCAGTATCCCAACGTCAACATCCAGATCCAGGGCGCCGGCTCCTCGACTGCTCCCCCCGCCATGGAACAGGGCACGGCCAACTTCGGCCCCATGTCCCGCGCCATGAAGGACAACGAAATCCAGGCCTTTGAAAAGAAGCATGGCTACAAGCCGACGGCCGTGGTGGTCGCCATCGACGCGCTGGCCGTGTTCGTGCACAAGGACAACCCCATCAAGGGCCTGTCCATGCCGCTGGTGGATGCCGCCTTCTCGGCCACCCGCAAGTGCGGCTATGAAAAGGAAGTGACCAAGTGGGCCGACCTCGGCGTCAAGGGCTCGCTGGCCAACCAGAACCTGCAGCTGTTCGGCCGCAACTCGGTGTCCGGCACCTA
>DAIRDY010000163.1:3612-5431 GCA_036795935.1 Moraxellaceae bacterium
CCGCTGCCCGAATCCGAAGCCGCCAAGGTGCGCAAGCTGCTCGGCCTGTAAGCGCTACGCTGCCAGGGACGGTGGCAAACAGAAGGGGGGCCTTGCCCCCCTTCGTCACGCCGGCAGTTCATGTCGGCCCTGAGCGCAAGGCGTGCATGGCGCGTCTTGCGCCCAGGGTCGCCCGGACGCCCGAAAACGTTTCGGGCTATCCTGCGGCCCGTCCATTCCTGTACCTGTGAAGAGTTGTCATGTCCGCTTCCACTGACAATGTGCTGCCCGCCGAAGACCAGCTGGACAAGCTTGCCCGTCGTCGCCGCCTCAAGGATCGCCTGGTCAACAGCGCCATCGGTGGTGGCGGCCTGTTCGTGCTGCTCGCCATCACCGTCATCTTTTTCTACCTGCTGTACGAGGTCTGGCCGCTGTTCGAATCGGCCAAGGTGGAACCGCAGGGGCGCCATGTGACGGCCAGCGCGGCCGCGCATGTCGATATCGACGAGTACCGGCAGACCGGCCTGCGCGTCGAGCACGACGGCCGTGTGCAGTATTTCCGTGTCGGCGACAATGAAAGCCTGGGCGAGGCGCAGCTGCCGCTGCCCGAGGGCGTGACCGTGAGCACGGTGACGCGTGGCAGCATCACCAGCGGCCTGGTCGGCCTCGGCCTGTCCGACGGGCGCTTGCTGGTGGTGCAGTCCGACTACGACGTGCGCCTCGACAATGACGGCAACCGCCATGTCACTCCCGGCCTGCGCTATCCGTATGGCGAAGCGCCGCTGGCGCTCGACGACGCCGGCGCGCCGGTGGGCGTGTTTGCCTTCCGCGGCGATGACAAGCAGCTCACGGTGATGGGGCACGCCCAGGGCCGGCTGATGCTGAGCCGCTTCGAGAAGGAAAGCACGGGCGGCGGCATGTTCAGCCTGTTCGGTGGCGGCAGTGACGACAGTGCGGTCTGGTCACGCGTGAAGCAGGCCGAGTTGCCGCTGTCGGCGGTGACGCCGCGCTTCATGGTGATCGGCGCCGACGGCCGCTGGGGTTATGTCTTCCATGGCGGCAACGAAGTGGCCATCTTCGCGCTGCGCGCCGACGGCGGCCCCGTGCTTTACCAACAGACGCGCGCTGGCAACGACGACATCACCAGCGTCGAGGCCCTGCTCGGCAATGTCTCGCTGCTGGTCGGTGACGTGCACGGCAACATCGGCCAGTGGTTCATGGTGCGCGACAAGCATTCCGCCGTGGACAAGTTCAGCTTCACGCGCATCCGCAGTTTCAAGATGGGCGATGCGGGCATTACCGCGATCACTCCGGAGCCGCGGCGCAAGGGTTTTGTCGCGGGCGATGCCAAGGGCCGCATCGGCTATTTCTACACCACCTCCGAGCGCACGCTCGGCGTGGTGGAGGCTGCCGACAGTCCGATCCGCCGCATTGCGCTGTCGCCGCGTTCCGACCTGATTCTCGCGCAGGCCGACAAGGGCCTGGCCACCGTCGCGCTGGATGCCGAGCATCCGGACCTGTCCCTGCATTCGGCCTGGGGCAAGGTGTGGTACGAGTCCTATCCAGAGCCGATGTACAACTGGCAGTCCACCTCCGGCAACATCGATTTCGAAGGCAAGCTGTCGCTGGTGCCGCTGACCTTCGGCACCCTCAAGGCTGCGTTCTACGCCATGCTGCTCGGCGCGCCGCTGGCCATCTGCGCCGCCATGTACACCGCCGTGTTCATGGCGCCCGGCCTGCGCCGCAAGGTGAAGCCCACCATCGAGCTGATGGAGGCGCTGCCCACCGTCATCCTGGGCTTTCTCGCCGGCCTCTGGCTGGCACCCACCATCGAGGCCTA
>DAIRDY010000164.1:0-1457 GCA_036795935.1 Moraxellaceae bacterium
CGCCGGCAGCACCCGCCGGTCAGGCGACGGTCGCAAAAAGCCTGCCGTCTGTCTCCTCGCCGCCCGCGCCGACGAGCGCACCGGCACGCGCAAGTAGCGGATTGGCTTGGGGCTGGCCGGCAAAAGGGACGCTTCTGTCCCGCTTCGGCAGCCCCGGCCTGCCCGGCAAGGGGGTGGACATCGCCGGACGGCGGGGGGATTCTGTGCTCGCTGCCGCCGACGGGACGGTGGTGTATGCCGGTACGGGGCTGGTGGGCTACGGCAAACTGCTCATCGTCCGGCATGACGACAACTACATCAGCGCGTATGCCCACAACGACCGGTTCCTGGTTGGCGAGGGCGACCGCGTAACGCTTGGCCAGCCCATCGCGCAGATCGGCGCAACGGGCACGGATCGCGAAAAGCTGCATTTCGAGATTCGTGAAGGCGGCAAGCCGGTGGATCCGCTGCGGTTCCTTCCAGGCCGCGACTAGTCCATGGCCCCGCCCTGGTCGACAAGGACCAAGACGAGGGATTGATCATGGACACGCAACAGGAAGGCCCCGACATTTCTCCCGAAGCTCCGCGCGGCAAGCATGTGCCGACGCGACGCTTCAGCCCGCTGCAGTCCAGCCTGGACGCCACGCAGCTCTACCTCAATGAAATCGGTTTTTCGCCGCTGCTCTCGGCCGAGGAAGAGGTGTATTACGCCCGCCGCGCCCGCCAGGGCATCGAGAGCGCCCGTCACCGCATGATCGAGAGCAACCTGCGCCTCGTGGTGAAGATTTCCCGGCGCTACGTGAACCGCGGCCTGTCCCTGCTCGACCTCATCGAGGAGGGCAATCTCGGCCTCATCCATGCCGTCGAGAAATTCGACCCCGAGCGCGGCTTCCGCTTCTCCACCTATGCCACCTGGTGGATACGCCAGACCATCGAGCGTGCGCTGATGAACCAGACGCGCACCGTGCGCCTGCCCATCCATGTGGTGAAGGAACTCAACGTCTACCTGCGCGCCGCCCGCGAACTCAGCCACAAGCTTGACCACGAGCCCAGCGCCGACGAAATTGCGCGCCTGCTCGACCGGCCCGTGGAGGACGTGCAGCGCATGCTCGGCCTCAACGAGCGTGTCTCGTCCATCGATATGCCGATTGCCGGCGACAGCGAGAAAACCCTTGGCGAGACGCTGGCCGATGCCAACGCCCACGACCCGGCCGACGAGGTCCAGGAAGAAGACATCCGCACCAGCATCGACCTCTGGCTAGACCAGCTGCCGGAAAAGCAGCGCGAAGTGCTGGCTCGTCGCTTCGGCCTGCGCGGCCATGAAGTCGCCACGCTGGAAGAGGTCGGCGAGGAAATCGGCCTCACCCGCGAGCGCGTGCGCCAGATCCAGGTCGACGGCCTGAAGCGCCTGCGCGACCTGCTGGAAGGCCAGGGCCTGTCCAGCGACGCCCTGTTCAACTGAGTCATCCTCCGTACGG
>DAIRDY010000164.1:1557-5430 GCA_036795935.1 Moraxellaceae bacterium
GAAGGCCAGGGCCTGTCCAGCGACGCCCTGTTCAACTGAGTCATCCTCCGTACGGAGGTAGCCACCGCACAGCAAAAGGCCCGGGAAACCGGGCCTTTTGCTATGCGCCGCAGCGGGCCGGGGCTTGCCGCCGGCGGTCCCGGCGGCGAGAATCGCGCGCCTTGCCCACGTAGCTCAGCTGGATAGAGCAGCCCCCTCCTAAGGGGCAGGTCGGACGTTCGAATCGTCTCGTGGGCGCCATTCCTTCTCCGTCGCGCCGCCGTCCCATGTCGCTCCAGGCACTCAACACCCTGATCCTGCGTCATATCCGCGCCATCGAGATGGCCGGCGTACTGATGCGCATCTTCAGCTTCAGCCTGGTCAGCTGGCTGGGGCCGGCCAGTCCCTTCCTCATGGTGTGGATCATCAACACGGTGGACGCCATCGTGCTGTCGTGGTGCGCGCTGTTGCGGCGTGACCCCGCCTACAGCGTGCTCAACCTCTTCTGGATAGTGGTGGGCATTGTCGGCATCGTGCGCGCGCTGCCGCCGGCACACTGAGCACGGCACCGCGCCTCAGCGCTTGCGGAACACCAGCAGCCGGAAATCGGCCTGAACGCTGAGGCTGTCCAGGGCGCCCACGGCCTCGCGGCGTTCACGCGGTGCACGCCAGTAATGCGGCGTCATCGTCAGCAGTTGCTGCACGCCGGCATTGTCATGCAGTTGCACCCTGAAGCTGACCTCGACCTCATGGGCGAGCGCGAAGTGCGCGCTGGCCTGGGCCAGCCATTTCTCCGGCACATGCGGGCGCACCTCGTCATAGAGTGCGGCGCGCAATTCCCACAGATGCTTTTCGCCCGGGGCGACCACGATGAGGTGGCCGCCGGGCGTCAGCACGCGCGCGCATTCGGCGAGGTCCAGCGGAGTGAAGAGCGCGGTGATCACGTCCACTGACGCATCGGGCAGCGGCAGCGCCATGCTGCTGGCGACCAGCCAGGTAATGTCGCCCGCGCGGCGTGCAGCACGACGCATGGCGTGCTTGCTGATGTCGAGCGCGGTGATCCCGGCGGCGCTGCTGTCAGGCATGACGGCACGCAGTGCCGCGGTATACCAGCCTTCGCCACAGCCGCTGTCGAGCAGCTGCCGGGGGGCTAGCGGTGCCACCGCTGCGCACAGTGCCTCGCGCAAGGGGGTGTAGTGGCCGGCCTCGAGAAAGGCCTGACGTGCAGCCACCATCGCCGCATCGTCGCCCGGGTCGCGGCTGTTCTTCTGTTGTACCGGCAACAGGTGCCAGTAACCCTCGCGTGCACGGTCGAAGCTGTGGCCGCGGGCACAGCGCGCCGTTTTCTCGCCGGCATCCAGCGGCAGCTGGCAGAGCGGGCAGCGCAGCGGGGTCATGGCGTGTTCCGTTCGCGCAAGGTCAGGCCAGCAGCTTGACGAGGATGCGTTCGTAAATGTCGGTCAGCGTGTCGAGGTCGGCGGCGCGCACCTCCTCGTTCACCTTGTGGATGGTGGCGTTGAGCGGACCGAGCTCCAGCACCTGGGCACCGGTGGGTGCGATGAAGCGGCCGTCGGAGGTGCCGCCCGACGTGGAGAGCTCGGTGTCTATGCCGCAGATCTCGCGGATGCTGGCGACGGCGGCTTCGACGATCTCGCCGCGTGCCGTCAGGAAGGGATGACCCGAGAGCTTCCAGTCCAGCGCATAGCGCAGGCCGTGTTTGTGCAGGATGGCTTCGGTGCGCGCGCGCAACTGTGCTTCCGTCACTTCGGTGGAGAAGCGGAAATTGAACACCACCTGCATTTCGCCGGGGATGACGTTGTTGGCGCCGGTGCCGGCGGCGATGTTGGAAATCTGGAAGCTGGTGGCCGGGAAGAAGTCGTTGCCGTGGTCCCAGATTTCCGCCGCGAGTTCGGCCAGCGCCGGTGCGGCGCGGTGGATGGGGTTGTCGGCCAGCTGCGGATAGGCGACATGGCCCTGCGTGCCCAGCACCGTGAGCACGCCGTTCAGCGAGCCGCGGCGGCCGTTCTTGATGACGTCGCCCAGCTGCTTGCTCGAGGACGGCTCGCCCACCAGCGCCCAGGTGATCTTTTCGTTGCGCGCTTCCAGATGCTCGACCACCTTCACCGTGCCGTTCACCGCCACGCCTTCCTCGTCGCTGGTGATGAGGAAGGCGATCGAGCCGCGATGTGCCGGGTGCGCGGCGACAAAGCGTTCGCAGGCGACCACCATCGCGGCCAGCGAGCCCTTCATGTCGGCAGCGCCGCGGCCGATCAGCATGCCGTCGCGGATTTCCGGGGCGAAAGGCTGCACGCTCCAGTTTTCCACCGGCCCGGTGGGCACCACGTCGGTGTGGCCGGCGAAGGCGAGCACCGGGCCGCTCGTGCCGCGGCGTGCCCAGAAATTGTCGACGTCGCCGAAGCGCAGGCGCTCGACCGTGAAGCCGATCTTTTCCAGGCGCTCGATCATCAGCGTCTGGCAGTTGGCGTCGAAGGGCGTGACGGAGGGCTCGCGCATCAGGGCGAGGGTGAGGTCGAGCGTGGGCGAGAGCGTGGTCATGGGTGTCGTCAGGCAGGAGGTTCAGGGCGGCAGGCGCGCGAGGGCGTCTAGTGTAGCGGCGGCCGGCGGGGCGCGGCCAGTTGCCGCCGGCGCGAGTCCGCGCTGCGGATTCATCCGCCGCTGCGGCGCCTGCGATCATGTGGCAGGGCCGCCGGGCTAGGCAGGTGGCAGCCTGCGGGCAATAATCGCCGCCACTTGCCCGCCACCCATACGAACAGGGATTGCACATGAAGAAGCTGCTGACGCTGGCCATGCTGGCCGCCACCGTGGGCCTTGCGGCCTGCAGCAAGAAGGAAGAGGCCGCCGGCGAGAGCCCTGTTGCCGCCAGCGGCGAGCTGGTGGTGCGCATCGGCCACGCCGCGCCGCTGACCGGCCCGCAGGCCCACCTCGGCAAGGACAATGAAAATGGCGTGCGTCTGGCCATCGAGGAGCTGAACGCGAAGGGCATCGAGATCGGCGGCCGCAAGGCGCGCTTCGAGATGATCTCCGAGGACGACCAGGCCGACCCGCGTATCGCCACCACCGTCGCCAAGAAGTTCGTTGACGACAAGGTCAACGTCATCATCGGCCACCTGAATTCCGGCACCACCATCCCGAGCTCGCGCATCTACCACGACGCCGGCCTGGTGCAGGTCTCGCCCTCGGCCACCAATCCCAAGTACACGCAGCAAGGCTATGCCGGCGCCTTCCGCGTGATGGCCAACGACATCCAGCAGGGCAAGGCGCTGGGCGAGTTCGCGGTCAAGGACATGGGCGCGAAGCGCATTGCCATCATCGACGACCGCACCGCCTACGGGCAGGGCCTGGCCGACGAGTTCGAGAAGGCCGTGGTGGCCAACGGCGGCAGCGTCATCGTGCGCGAATACACCAATGACAAGGCCTCGGACTTCACTGCCATCCTCACCAAGATCAAGGGCCAGAATCCGGATGTGCTGTTCTACGGCGGCATGGACGGGCAGGGCGCACCCATGGCCCGCCAGATGAAGACGCTGGGCCTTGCCGCGAAGTTCCTGGGCGGTGACGGCATCAATACCGCCGAGTTCATGAAGCTGGCCGGCCCCGCTGCCGAGGGTGTCACCTCCTCGCTGCCGGGCGTGCCGCTGGAGTCCATGCCCAAGGGCCCGGACTTCAAGCAGCGTTTCGAGGCCAAGTACGGCGTGATCCAGCTCTACGCCCCGTACTGCTACGACGCCATGATGGTGATTGCCGAGGCCATGCGGCGTGCCGGTTCGGCCGAGCCGGCCAAGTACCTGCCCGAGCTGCGCAAGACCGAGCATGACGGCGTGACCGCGCGCATCCGCTTCGACGACAAGGGCGACCTCACCGGCGGCCTGATCT
>DAIRDY010000165.1:0-5409 GCA_036795935.1 Moraxellaceae bacterium
GCACCTCCAGCGTCAGCAATTCCGTGGTGCATCCGCTGCTGCAGGCGCTGTGGGCGCAAGGCTGCCGCACGCGTGTCTACGATCCGCAGGCCATGGACGCGCTGCGCCGCGTCTATCGCGACCAACCGCTGCTGGAGTGTGCCGCCTCGGCGCAGGCGGCAACAGCAGGCGCCGATGCCGTGGCCCTGGTGACGGCCTGGGACGAATTCTGGAGCCCGGATTTCGAGGCGGTGGCCGCCGGCATGCCGGCGCCGGTGATGTTCGACGGGCGCAACCTGTATGAGCCTGAGCAGCTGCAGGCCTATGGCTTCCGCTATTTCGGCATTGGTCGCGGCGAGCAGGTCTGAACCTGCCTTTTTTGCCTGGTGCCTGGGCCAGGCAGTGGGAGGGTGTCTTGCCCGGGGTAAACGTGATGAAAGTGTTGGTGACCGGCGGTGCTGGCTATATCGGTTCGCATACCTGTGTCGAATTGCTGGCTGTCGGCCATGACGTGGTGGTTGCCGACAATCTCTGCAACAGCACGCCGCGCGCGGTGCAGCGCGTGCAGAAAATAACCGGGCGCACGGTGCCGCTCGAAGTGATGGATGTGCGTGACCGCGAGGCACTGACCACGCTGTTTGCACGTGAAAAATTCGATGCAGTGGTGCATTTCGCCGGCCTCAAGGCGGTGGGCGAGTCGGTCGCCGATCCTTTGCGCTACTACGACAACAACGTCGCTGGCAGTCTGGTGCTGCTTGAGGTGATGCAGGCGGCAGGTTGCCACCGTATCGTGTTTAGCTCCTCGGCCACCGTGTATGGCGACCCTGACGAGGTGCCGGTGCCGGAAACGGCGGCGCTGCGGCCGGCCAACCCGTATGGCATGAGCAAGCTCATGGTCGAGCACATGATGCGCGACCTCGCGCATTCGGATGCGCGCTGGCAGATCGCCCTGCTGCGCTATTTTAATCCGGTGGGCGCGCACCCGAGCGGCCTGATCGGCGAAGACCCCAGCGACATCCCCAACAACCTGATGCCGTATGTCAGCCAGGTGGCCGTGGGGCGGCGCGAGAAGCTGAGCGTGTTCGGTGGCGACTATCCCACGCCCGATGGCACTGGCGTACGCGATTACCTGCATGTCGTCGATCTGGCGATCGGGCATGTGCGTGCGCTGGAGTGGTTGGCGGCCGATGCCGGTGGCAAGGTGCGCGCCATCAATCTGGGCACCGGTGTCGGTTGTTCTGTGCTGGATGTGGTCCATGCCTTCGAGCAGGCCGCAGGCCGCGCGCTGCCCTATGAAATCGTCGCCCGGCGTCCCGGCGACGTGCCCTGTTATTACGCGGACCCGGCGCTCGCCGCAGAGCTGCTGGGCTGGCGCGCCGAGCGCAACCTGCTCGACATGTGCCGTGATGCCTGGCACTGGCAGTCGATGAATCCTGACGGTTATGCCTGAGTCGCGCGGCCTCGCGCTCTTGCGCGGGCACGGGAGCCTGCTGTTCGCGCTGGCGCTGGCTGGTGTGCTTGTGTTGGCCCTGTTGCCGGTGTCGGACCAGGGGGGCAGCGACAAGCTCAATCATGTGTGCGCTTTTCTGGTGCTGGGCCTGCTTGCGCAATGCAGTTGGCCGGCGCGGCGCCTGCGGGTGTTTGCAGGATTGCTGCTGCTTGGCGGGGTGATCGAGATTGCCCAGCATTTTGTCGGTCGCGATACCGCCTGGGCCGACTGGCTGGCCGATGCTGGCGGCCTGCTGTTCGCCTTCCTGCTCTGGTATGCGTTGCCTGCGCGCTGGCGGGCGCCTGCTGCAGGCGACTGACGCTATGCCTCGCCATTCCTCTCTCTCCCGCTGCCCGTAATCGCCTCCCGGCCTGACCCGGATTGTCCTTGCCTGCTGCGGCGGGCAGACTCAGGCTTCGCCGTTTTTGTGGCCGCCACGAACAACAACCCGGCCATCGACCAACGCACACAGGGATTCCCGCATGACCGCCACCCACCTGCTTGCCATCGACCAGGGCACGACCAGCACGCGCGCGATCGTGTTCGATGCCACCGGCCATCCGCTGGCCTCGCACCAGCTGGAGTTTCGCCAGCATTTCCCGGCCGATGGCTGGGTGGAGCACGATGCGCTGGAAATCTGGTGGACGGTGGAGAGTGTGTGCCGCGAGGCCATGCGCAAGGCCGGCCTGAAACCCGCCGACATTGCTGCCATCGGCATTACCAACCAGCGCGAGACCACGGTGCTCTGGGATCGCGCCACCGGCACCCCCATTCATCACGCCATCGTCTGGCAGGACCGGCGTACCGCGTCGGTCTGCGAGGCACTTAAGGCGGCCGGTCATGAGCCCGCGGTGCAGGACAAGACCGGCCTTTTGCTGGACCCGTATTTCTCCGCCACCAAGTTGGCCTGGCTGCTCGACAATGTCGACGGCGCGCGCGCGCGTGCCGAAAATGGCGAGCTGGCCTTCGGTACCATCGACACCTGGCTGTTGTGGAAGCTGACCGGTGGCCGTTCGCATGCCACCGACGCCACCAATGCCTCGCGCACGCTGGTGTTCAACATCCATGCCCAGGACTGGGACGACGAACTGCTGGCGCTGTTCCGCATTCCGCGCGCGGTGTTGCCGGAAGTGAAGGACTCCAGCGCCGATTTCGGTGCCACCACGGCGGATTTCCTCGGTGCACCGATCCGTATTGCCGGTATTGCCGGTGACCAGCAGGCGGCGCTGATCGGCCAGGCATGCTTCGCGCCCGGCATGGTGAAAAGCACTTACGGCACCGGCTGCTTCATGGTGATGAACACCGGCGGCAGCGTGGTGCGGTCGCAGAACCGCCTGTTGTCCACGGTGGCCTATCGCCTGAACGGCGTGCCCACCTATGCCATCGAGGGCAGCATTTTTGTCGCGGGCGCCACGATACAGTGGCTGCGCGACGGCCTGAAATTCATCGGTCAGGCCTCGGAAACCGAAGCCATTGCCGAACGCACCGGCGATGCGCGCGGCGTGTACATGGTGCCGGCCTTCACCGGCCTTGGCGCGCCGTACTGGGACCCGCATGCGCGAGGTGCCATCCTCGGCCTTACGCGCGACACCGGCATTGGCGAGATCGTTACCGCCGGCCTGCAGTCGGTGTGCTTCCAGACGCGCGACCTGATGGAAGCCATGCGCCGCGATGGCGCGAGCGCGGTGAACACGCTGCGCATTGACGGCGGCATGGTGGTGAACAACTGGGTGTCGCAGCGGCTGGCCGACATCCTCGGCGTGCCGGTGGACCGGCCGGACGTGACCGAAACCACGGCACTGGGCGCGGTCTACCTCGCCGGCCTGCAGGTGGGACTGTTTGCCTCGCTGGAGTCGATTGCCGAGCTCTGGCGCTGCGAGCGCCGCTTCACGCCGGTGATGGACGATGCGCGCCGCGAGGCGCTCTATGCCGGCTGGCTGGATGCCGTGCGCCGCGTCGCCAGCTCGCAGTAAGCCGCCATGCCGAATGGCATGGAATGAAAAATGGCGCCGTCGGGGCGCCATTTTTCATTCCGGAACATCTCGCCGGTCAGGGGTGCGCAGCCGCGAGTCCCTGCCGCCCCGCCCAGTCGCGCGCAAACTGCGAGGCCGCACGCCCGGAGCGGTTGCCGCGTGCCAGTGCCCATTGCAGTGCCGCCAGTCGCGCCGCCTCGTCGAGTACCAGTCCGTAATGCCCGAGCCAGATGGTGACGGCGCCCAGGTAGTCGTCCTGGCTCGGCGGATAAAAGCTCAGCCACAGGCCGAAGCGGTCGGACAGCGAAATCTTGTCCTCCACGGCCTCGCCCGGATGCAGCTCGTTGTTCTCGCCGACATGCGCCATGGCATTTTCGTGGTGGTATTCCGGCAGCAGGTGGCGACGGTTGCTGGTGGCGTAAATGATCACGTTGTCGCGGCCGGCGTGCAGGCTGCCGTCGAGCGTGGTCTTGAGCGCGCGGTAGCTGGCGTCGTCCTCGCTGAACGAGAGGTCGTCGCAATAGATGATGAAGCGCTCCGGCCTGCCCTCCAGCAGCGCCACGATGTCCGGCAGTTCATGCAGCAGACCCTTGTCCACTTCCACCACGCGCAGTCCCTCTGCGGCGAACTCGTTGAGCAGGGCTTTCACCAGCGAGGATTTGCCGGTGCCGCGGCTGCCGGTGAGCAGCACGTTGTTGGCCGGCAGGCCGCGCACGAACTGCTCGGTATTGCGGCGGATCTCGGCCTTTTGCCGGTCGATGCCGTGCAGGTCGGCCAAGCGGATCGGGCTCAGGTCACGCACGGTCTCCAGCCAGCCGCCTGCAGTATGGGAGCGCCAGCGGAAGGCGCGGCCGCCATCGAAGTCGGTGGCCGGTGGCGGCGAGGGCAGGGCGGTGGCCAGCAACTGGCGCAGCGTACGCAGTTCGTCAGCCAGGGCGGTGATGTCGGTCATGGGGCAGTCCTCGGGAGGGCGTGGCGCGATTGTACGGAAGCGGGCCGGGTGTTGCGCGTGGCAGCCGCCACGCGCACCGGTGTCCGCCGTCAGTCGCGGCCGCAAATGGTCCTGTCGGAAGTCCGCCTGCCCCCTGCCCGCCGGCAGGGCGGCTGCCTATAATCGGCGCGCCCGTTGCGGGTAACCTGCCTCCGGAATTGCGCGCCATGCGTGTCGCCCTGCTGTTTCTGCTGTCCTGTCTCGGTTTTTCTTTCCCCGCCCATGCCGGCCTTGATGAAGGCATTGCCGCCTTCGAATCCGGCGACCACGACAGCGCGCTGCGCGAGTTCGAGCCGCTGGCCCGGGCCGGCCGCATCGAGGCCATGCTCTGGCTGGCGCGTGTGCATGACGAGGGCCTGGAGGCGCCAGACGCGGCCCTGCCCTGGTACCAGAAGGCAGCGGCGCGCGGTAACGCCGAGGCGCAGCTGCGGCTCGGCGATTTTCATGCCGAGGGCATCGCGTTGCCGCAGGACGCCGACAAGGCGCGGCTGTGGTACGGCAAGGCCGCCGCGCAGGGCAACGAGGACGCGATGTTTGCGTTGGGCGAGTTGCACCAGGAGGTGCTGGGCGATGTGCCGGAAGCGGCGCGCTGGTTTGGCAAGGCGGCGGAGCGTGGTCATGCCGAGGCGCAGTACCGTTTCGGCCTGCTGTTGCTGGGGGAGGCGGGCCTGCCCAAGGACGAATCGCGTGCCTGGCTCTATCTGACGCTGGCGGCGGAGGCGGAGGTCGAGGACGCGCAGGCCGCGCTTGAAGTGCTGGAGTTGCGTCTGAAGCCGGCGCAGCGTGCCGAGGCGGCCGCGCGCCTTGAAGCCTGGCGCAAGGCGCATCCCTGAGCCGGTTGCTGCAAGACTTGGTCTTGCTGGCCTCTGACTTTTTCGCTGCGCTCTGCTTTTAACGTTGTTTCTTTTCTAGGCCGGCGTCTTCTGGCCGGACGGGCCCCAGAGGGGCGGTACGCGCCGCCCCTCTGGACACCCGCG
>DAIRDY010000166.1:0-5294 GCA_036795935.1 Moraxellaceae bacterium
GCCCTCTCTCCGCGGCGGGGTATCGGCTAGAGTCGGGCCTTCCCCCTCCACACCGGCACGCCCAAGGACAGCCCGTGAGCCACCCGCTGGAAGCACTCCGCCAGACCGCACCCCGACACCTTTGCCGCGCCCCGCTGTTTGCTGCCCTGCCCCTGCTGCTGGCCGCCTGCGGCGATGCCCCGCCCGCCGGCTGGATGGCGCTGGACCCCGAGCGCTCCGGCGACTGCCCGGTGCTCACCGGCAGTTGGTCGCTGGCCGCGAGCGATGCCATCAATGCGGCCAGCGACACCGACGTGGCCGTGCGCCAGCTGCTGGGCGTACCGATGACGGCCACCGCCTGGACCACGCTCACCATCAGCGGCGACAGCAAGCGCGAACTCACGCTGGCGCTGACCGAGCCGCCGATGATGCTGACGCACTGGCTGGACCAGCAGCGCCGCCAGGGCAACGGCCGCATTGCCGACATGTTCGACCGGCCGGAAGTGCGCTGGAGCCGCAACTTCGCGGAAATGAGCGATGCCGGTTACGCCAGCAATCTTGCGCAGATCTACGCCAGGCAAACCCATACCGCAAAAATCCGCCACGGCCTCGAGTATTACTGCAAGGACGGCTGGCTGGTGACCGACCGTCATGTGCCGCCGACGGTGGCCGTGCCCGCGCCCGAACCGGCCCGCCACGGCAATGTGCGTTTCGGCCGCGATGTCGACGGCCGCCTGGTGGCCCGCATCGACTACGCACTGAACACCGACCGCAAACGCTGGTGTGGCGAGTTCTGCGGCTACATTCCGGGCGCCGATCCGCGGCAGCGCGAGTGGCAGCGCTGGCCGCTGGTGATGGCAGACGACAACACGCTGCCGGCTTGGGCCGGTGATTTCGAGCGCAGCCCCGCGCTGCGCATGCCGGCCACGCCGGCCAATGCCGCGCTGCGCACCGAGGAAGTGCGTGCCCATCTGAACAGTCTGCTGCCCGAAGGCGTGCGCCTGGATTCGCTGGGCCCGCAGGACGAGGCGCTGGCCGCCGAGTTGCAGGCGCCCGATGCCGACGCACTGGCGCGCAGCATCGGCCTCTTGCGCCAGAGCGGCCACTACCCGCTGCTGGAAGTGGATGCCTTCAACCATCGCAAGAATGGCGTGCGCATGGTGTTGCGCCTCGGCCTCGTGCCGAATTACGCCACCGTGCCGGTGCTCGACATTGGTGACCAGGTGCGTGCGCTGCTGCCCTCCGACGCGGACGTGGTGGGCATTACGGCAGACGGCCAGAACCACCGCCTGCGTGTCACCGCCGGCAGCCCGGGCGCCGTCTCTCAACTGCTGCGCGCACTTGATGGCAGTGGTGATTTCCGGCAGGTGGAGTTGCTGACGCTGACCTCGGGCGACGGCCTGCACACGGCCGACATCGTGCTCAAGCCGGCGCCGCGCTGAGCGCGGCCAGCACAGGAGGCCGTACATGAAAGGCCGCTTTCACCAGGATTACCCCGCCAGCGTCGACCGCCTGTGGCGCGTGTTCGGCACGCCCGACTACCCCGCGCAGAAATACCGCGCGCAGGGCGTGACGGCGTTTGCCATCCGGGAGTTCACGCGCAGCGACACGCAGATCCTGCTGGCGCTGGACCGCACCTACACGCTGCCCGCCGAGCGCATTCCGGCGCTGGTGAAGAAATTCCTGCCGGCACGGCAGACCTTGCACTACGACTCGCGCTGGGAACGGCTGTCGCCGGCGCTGGCACGCTTCACGCTGGACATCCGTCCGGACGACCTGCCGGTGACGGTGCGCGGCGAGGGCGAACTGCGCGACACCGGCAGCGCCGCCAGCCGGCTGACCATCGGCTTCGAGGTGTCGGTGCAGGCGGCACTGGTGGCCCGCCCCGCCGAGGCCATGATCCTGGCGCTGATCGAACGCAGCTTCCGCGCCGACCATGCCTTCACGCTGCGTTATCTGGCGGACAACGCCTGAGCCGCCGCCGGCAGCGAGAAGGCATCACGCCTTGTCGTCGCCCCCGTTCTTTTCCTTGAGATCGCCGAAGTCCGTGCGCAGGCGTTGCAGTCTGGCGCGGTACTGCTCGGCATCCCCGTAATCGAAAAACTGCCCGTAGCGCGAATGCGGCGCCGGGTTCTGCCGCGCGTGCTTGATCGGGCACCAGTATTGTTCGGTACGCGCCGCCACTTCGCGCACATAGCCGATCAGTCCGTTGAAATAGCTGCAGTACAGGCAGTTGAGCTTTTCGATCACGTTCAGGTAGCCGAGGTAGTGACGGTCGATCAGCAGGTAGTCGCTGCGGCGCACGCGCGGAATGCCGTACACCGGGAAGCAGGTGTGCATGTACACGGTGACGAACAGGTCCATCAGCAAGGCCGGCAGCAGCACCATCCAGATGACGGGTACGGTGAGCAGGTTGCGCAGCCGTGCCTCGCGCAGGTAGCGCAGCACCGGCTGCATGCGCTCGCGGTGCAGCTGCTTCATGTCGTCGGTGAAATGCACCACGCGGTCCTGCACTTCGTAGAAGAACACCCGCTGGCGCTCGCGCAACTCCTTGCGCACCTCGTTCTCCAGGCGCTTGATGTCGGTGAGCAGGGCGTCGAGGCGGTCATTCATGCGTAATCTCCTGTGCTGGTGGCAGTCTGACCCATCGCCCGCCGCCGGGCCAGTTGCCAGATCAGGCGCACGGCATGTTGTCTGCTCCGGCATCCGGAGACTGGCCGTCAGCGCGACGATCCGCGAAGATGCGCCCCTGCCCCGTCTCCTCCAGCTTTTCCTGCCATGAATGAACTCCGCTTCGACCCGCTGAACGACCTCGAAACCGCCCTGCTCGCGCTGCGCGACCGCACGCTGGCGGTGGATGCATTCATGGAAACGCTGCTGAAGGCACAGGTGTTCATCCTGCTCGACCGTGACCCCGGCCCCGAGGACGCACGCGACCACAGCGCGGCGCCCCTGCTCCTGAACAATCCCGCCGGCCTGCCGGTGCTGGCCGTGTTCACCGCCGCCGAGCGCGCACTGTCGATGAGCATGGCCTTCCCCGCCTACCAGCACGGGCTGTGGACCGAGTTCCGCTGGCTGTTGTCGCTGGTGCGCCCCGGCATCGGGCTGGTGCTGAACCCGGGCACGCTGGCCGGCTTCGAGATGCCGGCCGAGGGCGTGGCGCGCCTGCAGGCACAGCATCCCCGGTCCGGGGAATAAGGGCGGCACATGAGACCGGCAGACAGCCCGCCGCTATACTGCGCGGCACTCCTGCACGGCGGACACTCCCCTTGATACAGCTCGGCTCACTGAACACCCTGCGCGTGGCCCGCGTGGCCGGCCCCGGCGCCTTCCTCGTCGATCCGGCGGATGCCGCCAGCCCGGAAATCCTGCTGCCCGGCCGCCAGGTGCCGGAGCACTGCCGCGCGGGCGACGAGATCACCGTATTCGTCTACACCGACAGCGAAGACCGTCCGGTGGCCACCACGGCCCGGCCGCGCGCGCAGGTGGGCGAAGTGGCCTCGCTGCGCATCGCCGCCAGCAACGATGCCGGCGTTTTCCTCGACTGGGGCCTGCCGAAAGAGTTGCTGCTGCCCTACAACGAAATTCCGCGTGGCCAGAAGCTGGCGCTGGAACCTGGCCGCTACCTTCTGGTCATGGTGTTCCAGGACAACTCCGGCCGCATTGCCGCCTCGGCGCGGCTGGACGATTTCCTCACGCGCGAGGCCGGCGGCTTCAACGAGGGCGAGAAAGTGTCGATTGTCGTCGCCAACCGGACCGAGCTGGGTTTCCGCGTGGTGGTGAACGACCGCGCCTGGGGCCTCGTGCACAACAGCGAAATCTTCGGCAAGGTGCAGACCGGCGAACGCCGCGACGGCTGGATCAAGGGCCTGCGCAGCGACCAGCGCCTCAACATTGCGCTGTCTCCACCGGGCCCCGCGCGCATCGACAGCGTGGCCCAGGGTGTGCTGGACCGGCTGACGCGCGAAGGCGGCTTCATGGCCGTGGGCGACAAGACGCCGCCAGAAGCCATCTACACGCTGTTCGGCGTCAGCAAGAAGGCCTTCAAGCAGGCCATCGGCGCGCTGTACAAGGCCGGACGCATCACCATCGAGCCGGGCGGCATCCGCCTCTGCTGATGCCGTGACCGAAGGTTGTGGGTGCACATGCATCCGCACACCCTGAATGGTTCAAACCTTGTTGTGGGGGTAAATCCGCAACGACGGAAATCGAGCGGGAACGAAACGCCATGTCGCTGAAAGACCAGTTGCTCAAGGCCGGACTGGCCGATGCCAAGAAGGCGCGCCGTGCCGAACATGAAAAGCGCGTGCAGGCCAGGAACCCCGCGGCCGACAGCGCAGAGAAGCTCGCGCGCGAGGCGCGTGCCGAACAGGCCGAGCGCGACCGTGCGCTGAACCGTGCGCGCGAGGAAGAAAAGGAAAAGCGCGCGCTCGCGGCGCAGATCCGCCAGCTGACCGAAAACCACCGCATTGCGCGCACCGGCGGCGACCAACCCTACCAGTTCACCGACGGCAAGAAGATCAAGAAGCTGTACGTGACGGCGGCACAGCAGGACCAGCTGGCGCGCGGCCAGATTGCCATCGTGCGGCTGGGCGAGGGCCACGAGCTGGTGCCGGCGGTGGTGGCCGAAAAAATCCGCCAGCGCGATGCCGAGGCCGTGGTGCTGCTCAACACGCGGCAGGCCGCCACCGCGAGTGATCCTGACGACCCCTATGCGGCCTACCAGATCCCCGACGACCTGATGTGGTAAGCCCGCCCCAAGCAAAAGGCCCGGAATGTCCGGGCCTTTTGCTTGGGGTGACACGGTTGCATGCCAGCGGGGCGGCTCCTCACGGCGGAGACAGCGGGCTCACACTGCCGCTTGTGTAAGGATCAGGCTTTTTTTTTCCGGCAGGCCGCCGCCTTCCGGCGCCCGGTAGCGCCAGCCGTTGCGGCCGGCGCGCTTCACCTCGTACAGCGCGCGGTCGGCCGCGGCCACCAGCGCCGCCGAGGACAGGTCCGGCGTCGGCAGCACCGATGACACGCCGATGCTGATGCTGACATGCGGCCGCTCGAGGCCGCTGGGCTGCGGGATGGCGGCACGACGCACGCTGGCGAGGATGTTCTCCGCCTGCAGCACGGCCTGGTCGTGATCGGTGTCGGGCAGCACCATGACGAACTCCTCGCCACCGTAACGCGCCACCAGCTCGCCGGGACGGCGCGCATGCGCGGCCAGCAGCGAGGCCAGCGTGCGCAGGCAGCGGTCGCCTTCGGGATGACCGAGGCTGTCGTTGTAGTGCTTGAAGTGGTCGACATCGATCATGAGGATGGCCACC
>DAIRDY010000167.1:0-5228 GCA_036795935.1 Moraxellaceae bacterium
GCTGTTCGTGGATTTCCTTCTGCATGAAGTGGCTGTAGGGGCCGAGCTCCAGCGAGGCCAGCGACACATCGGACAGGTGCAGCTTGCGCTCGACCGCCGCACCGTTGCCGTCAAAGACCTGCACGCTGCTGCGGGTCAGGAGGGCGACATCGCCCTCCTCGAGGTACATCACGCGGCGCGTGGACGACAGCACGGCGGACACATCGGAGGCGATGAAGTTCTCGCCCTCGCCGACACCGATCAGCAAGGGGCAGCCCATGCGTGCCACCACCAGCTGCTCGGGCTGGTCCTGCGCGATGACGGCAATGGCATAGGCACCGGTCAGCTCTTTTGCCGCCGCAGTCACCGCCGCCAGCAGGTCGCGGGTTTGCAGGTAGTGCAGGTGCACCAGATGGGCGATGACTTCGGTGTCGGTCTGGGACGTGAAGACATAGCCGAGGGCACGCAGCTCGTCGCGCTTCTCGTCATGGTTCTCGATGATGCCGTTGTGCACGACCGCGATCAGGCCGTCAGAGACATGCGGATGGGCATTCGGCTCGGTAACGCCGCCATGCGTGGCCCAGCGCGTGTGGCCGATGCCGAGCAGCCCGCCGACATTCTCGGCTGCCGCAGCATTTTCCATCTCCGCCACACGACCGACACGGCGCACGCGCCGGATCTCGCCATCCAGCACGGCAATGCCGGAAGAGTCATAGCCACGGTATTCCAGCCGCTTCAGGCCGTCGACCAGCACAGGAACGACATTCTGTCTCGCAATCGCGCCGACAATTCCGCACATCTTTACTACTCCTTTTCCCCATGGCCTTTGTCATGGGGGAATACGCCCAAGCCCAGACGGGCAGGACTCAGGTTTTCTTCTGCGGCCGCTGCCAGCCTTCAATGCTCACCTGCTTGCCACGGGCCACGGCCAGCGCGTCGTCGGGCACATCCTTGCTGATCGCCGAGCCGGCACCGGTAGTGGCGCCATGACCGATGGTCACCGGCGCGATCAGCGAGTTGTTGGTGCCGATGAAGGCGTTGTCGCCGATGGTGGTGGTGTGCTTGTTGGCGCCGTCGTAGTTGCAGGTAATGGTGCCGGCACCGATGTTGACACCGCTGCCGATCACCGCATCGCCGAGATAGGCCAGGTGATTGGCCTTGGAGCCTTTGCCCATTACCGTTTTCTTGGTTTCGACGAAGTTGCCGATGTGAACGCCCTCGCCCAGCTCGCTGCCCGGACGCAGACGCGCGAACGGGCCGATCTCGGCGCCGGCACCGACCCTGGCCTCCTCGATCAGCGAGTTCGGCTTGATGATGACGTTGTCGCCAATGTCGCAATCGCGCAGCTGGCAGTTGGCACCGATGCGCACATTGTTGCCGAGACGGACGCGGCCTTCGAAGATGACGTTCGGCTCGACATGGATGTCCATGCCGTGCACGACGTTGCCGCGCACATCGATGCGGGCCGGATCGATCAGCGTCACGCCGGCGCGCATCAGGGCATCGGCCTGCACGCGCTGGTAGACACGCTCAAGCGCGGCCAGCTGCAGCTTGTCGTTGACGCCATCCACTTCCCAGGCGAACTCCGGCTGCACGGTCTCGATGCGGATGTCCTCGGCCGCGGCCATCGCGATGATGTCGGTGAGGTAGTACTCGCCCTGTGCATTGCTGTTGCCGAGCCGTGGCAACCAACGGTGCAGGAGTGCATTGGGCACGCAGAAAATGCCGGTGTTTACCTCGCGGATGCGTTTTTCCTCGTCGCTGGCGTCCTTTTGCTCGACGATGCGCTGCACTCGTCCGTCAGCACCACGCACGATGCGGCCGTAGCCGGCAGGATTGGCCATCTCCAGCGTAATCAGGCCCATGCTGCCGGGATCCGTCACGTGGCCGACGAGTTCGGCCAGCGTGGCCGGCGTGGTCAGGGGCACATCGCCATAAAGGATCAGCGTGCGGCCATGCTCGGGCAGTTGCGGCAGCGCCATCAGCACGGCATGGCCGGTGCCCTTCTGCTCGGCCTGCAGCGCCCAGCCCAGCTTGTCGCCGGCAAAAGCCTCGCGCACGCGCTCGCCGCCGTGGCCATAGACCACCAGCGTGCTGACCGGGCCCATGCCTTGCGCGGTGTCCACCACATGCCGCAGCAGCGGCCGCCCGGCCAGCGGCTGCATGACCTTGGGCAGCACCGACTTCATGCGCGTGCCCTTGCCGGCGGCGAGGATGACTACATTCAGTTCCATCGGTATTCGTCCCTAATCCGCCAGGGGCGGAACCAAGAAAAAGGGGTAGCCACAGGCTACCCCTTTTCGTTTCCGGTCGACATCCGCCGACAGGCAGATCAGCCGCGACCGGCGCGGTTCTTCATCTGCTGCAGCGTACGCAACTGGGCAGCAGCTTCGGCCAGGGCAGCGAGTGCCGCCGACGTGTCCATCTCGCTCTTCTGGTTCGAGAGCGCATCCAGTGCGGCCTTGCGCGCCTGTTCGGCCGCTGCCTCGTCCACATCGTGGGCGCGCACGGCGGTGTCGGCCAGGATGGTGATGATGGTGGGCTGCACTTCCAGCATGCCGCCGGACACGTAGTACACCTCTTCCTCACCGTCTTCGCGCTGCACGCGCACCGGACCCGGATTGAGCTGGGTCAGCAGCGGGGCATGGCCGGGCAGGACACCGAGGTCGCCCTGCACGCCGTGCGCCACCAGCAGCGTCACCTTGCCCGAGAAAATCGATTCGGTGGCGCTGACGATGTCGCAGTTGATGGTATGTGCCATGTTCAGTTTCCTCTGGTGCATTCCCCTGCCGCAGCGGGCCGCGGCAGGGAGCGCAGGCGCTTAGAGCTTCTTGGCCTTTTCGATGGCTTCGTCGATCGAACCCACCATGTAGAAGGCCTGCTCCGGCAGGTTGTCGTAGTCGCCAGCCAGAATGCCCTTGAAGCCGCGGATGGTTTCCTTCAGGGAAACGTACTTGCCGGGCGCGCCGGTGAACACTTCGGCCACGTGGAACGGCTGCGACAGGAAGCGCTGGATCTTGCGCGCACGGAACACCACGAGCTTGTCTTCTTCCGACAGTTCGTCCATGCCGAGAATCGCGATGATGTCCTTCAGTTCCTTGTAGCGCTGCAGCACACCCTGCACGCCACGCGCCACTGCGTAGTGCTCTTCACCCACGACCAGCGGATCGAGCTGGCGCGAGGTGGAGTCCAGCGGGTCCACGGCGGGGTAGATGCCGAGCGAAGCGATGTCACGCGACAGCACGACGGTGGCGTCGAGGTGGGCGAAGGTGGTCGCGGGCGAGGGATCCGTCAAGTCGTCGGCAGGCACGTACACGGCCTGGATCGAGGTGATCGAGCCGGACTTGGTGGAGGTGATGCGCTCCTGCAGCACGCCCATTTCTTCGGCCAGCGTCGGCTGGTAACCCACGGCAGACGGCATGCGGCCGAGCAGTGCGGACACTTCGGTACCGGCCAGCGTGTAGCGGTAGATGTTGTCCACGAACAGCAGCACGTCGCGGCCCTTGCCGGACTCGTCCTTGTCGTCGCGGAAGTACTCGGCCATGGTCAGGCCGGTCAGTGCGACGCGCAGGCGGTTGCCGGGCGGCTCGTTCATCTGGCCGTAAACCATCGCGACCTTGTCGAGAACGCCCGAGTCCTTCATTTCGTGATAGAAGTCGTTGCCTTCACGGGTACGCTCACCCACACCGGCGAACACGGACAGACCCGAGTGCGCCTTGGCGATGTTGTTGATGAGCTCCATCATGTTCACGGTCTTGCCGACGCCGGCGCCACCGAACAGGCCCACCTTGCCGCCCTTGGCGAACGGGCAGAGCAGGTCGATCACCTTGATGCCCACTTCCAGCAGCTCGGTCGAGCCGGACTGCTCGGCATAGCTGGGCGCCTTGCGGTGGATGGCCCAGCGCACGTCTTCGCCGATCGGGCCGGCTTCGTCTTCCGGCTGGCCGAGCACGTTCATGATGCGGCCCAGCGTGGCCTTGCCAACCGGCACGGAGATGGGGGCATTGGTGTTGGACACTGCCAGACCGCGACGCAGGCCTTCGGTCGAGCCCATGGCGATGGTGCGGACCACGCCGTCGCCGAGCTGCTGCTGCACTTCAAGCGTGGTGGCCTTGCCGTCGACGTTCAGCGCGTCGTAGACCTTGGGCACGCTGTCACGCGGGAATTCGACGTCGATAACGGCGCCGATGATCTGCACAATCTTGCCGGAGCTCATGGTTGTTCCTCGCAAACTAAAAACTAAGCAGACGCTGCGCCGACCTTAAACGGCCGCCGCACCGCCGACGATTTCAGAGATTTCCTGGGTGATGGCCGCCTGGCGCAGCTTGTTGTACACGAGCTGCAGCGAACGGATCAGGTCACCGGCGTTATCGGTGGCGGACTTCATCGCCACCATGCGCGCGGCCTGCTCACAGGCAATGTTTTCCACCACGCCCTGGTACACCTGGGACTCGATGAAGCGCACGAACAGCGCGTCGAGCAGCTGCTCGGCACCCGGCTCGTACAGGTAGTCCCAGCTGTGGTCGCGCTTTTCCAGCGCCAGCTTCTCGTCGGCCGCCAGCGGCAGCAGCTGCTGCACGGTCGGCGCCTGGGTCATGGTGTTCACGAACTCGTTGTACACGAGGTACAGACGGTCGATCTGGCCACTTTCATAAGCGTCCAGCATCACCTTGACGGTGCCGATCAGCGCATCGAGGGTGGGCGCATCGCCGAGATGCGTCTTCACCGCCGTCACCTTGCCACCCACGCTCTTGAAGAAGGTGGTGGCCTTGGTGCCGATCAGGCACAGCTCCACTTCCACATCCTGCTCACGGAAGTCGCGCACGCTCTGCACAGTCTTCTTGAACAGGTTGATGTTGAGGCCGCCGCAAAGGCCGCGGTCGCTCGACACCACGATATAGCCGACACGCTTGACCGGACGCTCCACCATGTAGGGGTGCTTGTACTCCGGCGAGGCCTGCGACACGTGCGCAATCACCTGGCGAATCTTCTGGGCGTAAGGCTTGCCTGCCGCCATCCGATCCTGTGCCTTGCGCATCTTGGACGCCGCCACCAGTTGCATCGCCTTGGTGATCTTCTGCGTGCTCTTGATGCTGGCGACCTTGCTGCGAATTTCTTTCAAGCTGGCCATTGACCGACTCCAACCTAACCTTTTCGAGCCTCCTTTGACGGGAGGCGCGGGACGGCTGTGTATTCACTCACCGTCCGCTTGCCTGGTACACCGGCATCGCGCGAGGCGCGATGCCGGT
>DAIRDY010000168.1:0-5204 GCA_036795935.1 Moraxellaceae bacterium
CTTAAAAGCAAAAGCAAAAGCGGAAGCGGAAGCGGAAGCGGAAGCGAAGGCGGGGTGGGGGTGGGTTAGCGGCGGTGGTGCCACCAGGCTTTTTCGGCTTCGACGACGAGGAAGAGCAGGGCGGCGAAGAGGCAGAGCCGGCCCCAGGCGGCGGTGTCGAGCGCGGTGCTGCCGAAGAGTTGCTGCAACGGCGGCAGATAGGTCCAGGCCAGCTGGACCAGCAGCAGCGTGGCGGCGGCCAGCAGGGCCAGCGGGTTGCCGGTGAGGCCTTCGCGGCTCAGGGCGCTGGCGGTCAGGTGCCGGCAGTTGAACAGGTAGGCCAGCTCGCCCAGCAGCAGCGCATTGACGGCCACCGTGCGTGCCCACTCCAGCGACTGTCCGCGCGCCAGTTCGAACAGGAACAGGCCGAGTGCGCCGGCGACCAGCAGCAGGGCCACCGAGAGCACGCGCCAGCGCAGCAGCGGCGACAGCAGCGGGGCTTCCGGGTCGCGCGGCGGGCGGCGCATGCGGTCGGGCTCGCCCCGCTCGAAGGCCAGCGCCAGCGCCAGCGTCACCGCCGTGATCAGGTTCACCCACAGGATTTGCGGCGCCGTCAGCGGCAGCGTCAGGCCGAAGGCGATGGCCACCACCAGCATGCAGGCCTGGCCGATGTTGGTGGGCAGGATGAACACCAGTGCCTTCTGGATGTTGTCGTGGATGGTGCGGCCTTCCTCGACGGCGGCGGTGATGGAGGCGAAGTTGTCGTCGGCCAGCACCATGTCGGCGGCCTCGCGCGCGGCTTCCGTGCCCTTGCGGCCCATGGCCACGCCGACATCGGCGCGCTTGAGTGCGGGGGCGTCGTTGACGCCGTCGCCGGTCATGGCCACCACCTCGCCACCGGCCTGCAGTGCCTGCACCAGGCGCAGCTTGTGTTCGGGGCTGGTGCGCGCGAACACCTCGCAATCCTGCACGGCGGCGGCCAGTGCGGCATCGTCCAGCGTGTCGAGTTCGGCGCCGGTGAGGGCACGGCCGTTGTCGCCGAGACCCAGCGCGCGGGCGATGGCGAGCGCGGTGATGGCGTGGTCGCCGGTAATCATGCGCACGCGGATGCCGGCGGCGCGTGCCGCGGCCACCGCGGCCACGGCTTCCGGTCGCGGCGGGTCGGCCTGGGCGCAGACGCCGAGCAGCGTGAAGCCGCCCGCGGCCACCTGCGCGTGGTCGAGCCGGGCCGGCACGGCGGGCAGCGTGCGCCGCGCCAGCGCCAGCAGGCGGCGGCCGTCGGCGGCGGCCGCGGCCATGGCCTGCGCCCAGTAGCCGGCATCCAGCGCCAGCGGACCCTGTGCGCCCTGTGCCGCGGTGCAGAGTTCAAGCAGGCGCTCCGGCGCGCCCACCAGCAGCAGTTCGGGCCCGTCCGTGCCCGGGTGCAGCGTGGCGTGATAGCGGTGCTCGGACTCGAAGGGGATGGCGTCGAGGCGGGGCTGTGCGGGCCTGAGCCCGGCCTTGGCCGCCAGCACCAGCAGCGAGCCCTCGGTGGGGTCGCCGTCGAGCTGCCAGAGGCCGTCCTGGCGGTGCAGGCGGGCATCGTTGCAGAGGGCGCCGGCCTCGATCAGCGCCCGCAGCGCCGGATGGGCGGCCGGGTCCAGCCGCGTGCCGCGCAAGTGGAACTCGCCCTCCGGCACATAGCCGCTGCCGCTCACGGCCACCACGCCCTCGGCCAGGATCACCTGTTCCACCGTCATCTCGTTGCGCGTCAGCGTGCCGGTCTTGTCCGAGCAGATCACGGTCACGGCGCCCAGCGCCTCCACGGTCGGCAGCCGGCGCATGATGGCCTGGCGCCGCGCCATGGCCTGCACGCCGATGGCCAGCGTGATGGTGAGGATGGCGGGCAGGCCTTCGGGAATGGCGGCCACCGCCAGCCCGACAGCAGCGAGGAACATTTCGTCCGCGCGGTAGTCGCGCAGGCCGATGCCGAACAGGAAGGTGCCGAGCGCCAGCAGCAGGATGACCACGCTGAGCTGCCGGCCGAAGGCGGCAAACTGGCGCAGCAGCGGGGTTTCCAGCGCGCTGACCGCGCCCAGCAGGTGGCTGATGCGGCCGATCTCGGTGGCCATGCCGGTGGCCACCACCACACCCTGGCCGCGGCCGCTGGCCACCAGGCTGCCGGCATGGGCCAGGCAGAGGCGGTCGCCCAGCGCCGCCGCGGCGGCAACGGGGTCGCTGTGGCGTGCCACCGGCAGTGATTCGCCGGTGAGCGCGGCTTCGTCCAGGTGCAGGCTGCGCACCGCGAGCAGGCGCAGGTCGGCGGGCACGCGGTCACCCGAGGCCAGCTCGACAATGTCGCCGGGTACCAGCAGCGCGGCGTCCATCTCCACTGCCACGCCGTCGCGCCAGACCCGGGCACGGGTCGAGAGCAGGCCGTGCACGGCGGCCAGCGCCTGTTCGGCGCGCCCTTCCTGCACGAAGCCGATCAGCGCATTGAGCACGACGACGGCGGCGATCACGCCGGCATCCAGCCAGTGCCCGAGCAGCAGCGTGACCAGCACCGACACCAGCAGCACATGGATCAGCACGTTGTTGAACTGCGCCAGCAGGCGGCGCCAGGCCGGGCGCCGCGCCGCGGTCGGCAGCGCATTGCGGCCGTGGCGGGCCAGCCGGCGGGCGGCCTCGTCACGGCCCAAGCCGTGGCGCGCGCTGTCGAGGGCGGCCAGTGCCGCCTCGGCGGACAGGCTGTGCCAGGCCGGCGGGCGGGCAGCGGGAGCGGAGGAGGTGTCGCTGGCAGTCATGCGCGCTCAGTCCGGATGCGGCACCACCAGCACGTCGGCGCCGCACTGGGTCAGTGCGTGCCGGGTGATGCTGCCCAGCAGGACGCGCTCAAGGAAGCCGCGACCGTGGCTGCCCATGACCACGAGCTCGACGCCGAGATCGGTCACGGCCTCGGTCAGGTTGCGCGCCACCGGCCCGCTGCGCAGCAGGGCGCTGGCATTGGCCTCGCGCCCGAACTCGGCGGTGATGAAGCCCTGCAACTGTGCGCTGGCCTCCTGCCGCAACTGGTGACGGTAGCGCTCCAGTGCCGCTGTATCTGGCCAGTCCACCATCAGGCTGGCGCTGAAGTCAGGGTCGAACACATGCAGCACCGACAGGTGCGTCTGTGGCAGCCATTCGCGGGCGGTAGTGAGGGCGGCGCCGGCATCGACGGAGAAGTCCACCGGGACCAGCACGCGGGTGTAGGGATGGTCGGCCGGCTGCTTGACCACCAGCACCGGCGTCGTGGTCTTGCGCAGCAGGCGCTCGGCGGTGCTGCCGAGCAGGAAGGGGCGCAGCGCCGACTGGCCCTGGGCACCGACCACGACGAGCCCCGGGGCGTGCGTGCGGATGGCTGCGAGCAGGCTGGCCAGCAGCGGGCCTTCCACCAGCTCCGGGCGGGCATCGGCGCCGAGTGCCAGGCGCAGGCGGTCGGCCTCGCGCGTGAGGGCGGTCACGGCCGCCTCGCGCACCATGCCGGTGGCAATGCCGGCGCCTTCCGGCAGCAGCGCATCGACCGCCGCCAGTGTCGTCAGGTCGAGCACATGCAACAGCAGGAGCGGGCGGCCGGTGTCGGCGGCCAGGCGGGCGGCGCGCTCGCCGGCGGCACGGGCGCTGTCGGAAAAGTCGGTGAGGGCAAGCAGGGGCGCGGTCATGGCAGGACTCCTGTCGGGTGGCTCGTTGCGGGGCGCAGGTCGTCCAGCACCTGCGTGGAGGCAAAGTCGGCGGCGTCGTCATAGGGCAGGAACACCGGGGCAGCGCCGGCGGCGCGCAGCAGTGCTTCCTGTCCGTGATCGCGGGCGATGGCGGCCAGCCGGCCGCGATAGCCGCGCTGCTTCAGGCTGTGCAGCAGGCGCCGCGCGGCGGCGGTTTCCGGCAGCGTGCAGACGATCCAGGCCGGTCCGGTCAGCGGCAGCTGTTCGAGGAATTCCGGGTCTTCGGCATCGGCATAGTGCACGTCGTGGCCGCGCTGGGTCAGCCGGCGCACCACCTGCGGGTCAAAGTCCACACCCTGCACGCGCAGGCCGGCCTCGGACAGCCCCTTCAGCAGGCGCGTGCCGTAGCGGCCGAGGCCGATGATCAGCACGTCGCTGCTGCCGAGACCGCCCGGCAGTATCTCTTCGCGGTCCTCGCGCCAGGGCCTGTGCCGCTCAAAGAGGCCGAGCCAGGGGGCCACTCGTTCGAACAGCGGCTGCGAGTACAGGATCAGGTAGGTGGAGAGCGTGATGGTCACCAGCCCCACCAGCGTGGTCAGGCCCAGCGCCGGCGTGCCGACATGGCCGAGCGTGATGCCCATGGCCACGAAAATGATCGAGAACTCGCTGATCTGCGCCACCGTGAGTCCGGCCATGAAGCCGGTGCGCCGGCGGTAGCCCATCCAGCCGAGGATGGCCATGACGATGAGCGGGTTGCCGACCAGCACGAAGGCCGAGAGCACGGCCGCCGGCAGCAGTTCGTCGCCCAGCGTGGAGAGGTCGAGGCGCGAGCCCAGGTCGAGGAAGAAGAACAGCAGCAGGAAGTCGCGGATGCTGCTGAGCCGGCCGCTGATGGCCTCGCGATAGGGCGTGGACGCCAGCGAGAAGCCGGCGAGGAAGGCGCCCGCCTCCTTGCTGAAGCCCAGCATTTCGCCGAGGGCGGCCAGGCTGCTGCCCCAGGCAATGGCGAACACCAGCAGCAGTTCGCCCGACTGCGCCAGCATGTGCACCAGACGCGGCAGCACGAAGCGCATCAGCAGGAACACCAGCACGGCCACGCCGGTTAGGCGGGCGGCCAGCATCAGCAGCACCTCGGCGGTGCCGGCGCTGTCGCCGCCGCGCAGCGTGCTCATCAGCATCATCGCGATGACCACGGCCAGGTCCTGCACGATCAGGAAGCCGACGGCGATGCGCCCGTGCAGCGAGTCCAGTTCGCGTTTGTCGCCCAGCAGCTTGACGATGATGATGGTGCTGGAAAAGGTCAGCGCCACCGCGACATACAGTGCCTCAATCACGGGGCGGCCCAGCGCGAGGCAGATCAGGAAGCCGAAGACGATGGTGAAGGCGAGCTGGCCGAGGCCGGTGGCCAGCGCCACCGGGCCGATATGCCGCACCTGCTTCAGGTCGAGCTTGAGGCCGACCACGAAGAGCAGCACGGTGACGCCAATCTGCGCCAGCAGCTCGATCTGGCCATGCGCCTTCACCCAGTCCAGCAGCGCGGGACCGGCG
>DAIRDY010000169.1:0-2716 GCA_036795935.1 Moraxellaceae bacterium
CCGGCAGCCGGTCACGCCGGCGGCGATCAACGCCGTGTTCGCGCGCGAGGCGGCGGGTGCGCATGCCGGCATTCTCGGCTATTGCGACGAGCTGCTGGTGTCCAGCGACTTCAACCACTCGCCGTACTCGCTGGTGTTCGATGCCACCGAAACCCGCGTCAGCGGGCGCCAGGCCAAGGTGCTGGCCTGGTACGACAACGAATGGGGTTATGCGCACCGGCTGCTGGACCTGTGCCGCTACCTGGCCGCGCAATGAATGATTCCCGTGCCCATGACGGTGGCGCGGGCGGGTTAACGAAGAAAAGAGGTTAGGAAAATGTCCGTGATCAAGATGGCCGACCTGGAGCTTGCCGGCAAGCGCGTGCTGATTCGCGAAGACCTGAACGTGCCGGTGAAGAACGGCAAGGTCGCGAGCGATGCCCGCATCGTCGCTTCGCTGCCCACCATCCGGCTGGCGCTGGAGAAGGGTGCGGCGGTGATGGTCTGTTCCCACCTCGGTCGTCCCGTCGAAGGCGAGTTCTCCGAAGAAAACTCGCTGCGCCCGGTGGCGGATTACCTGTCGCAGGCCCTCGGTCGCGAGGTGCCGCTGGTGGCCGATTACCTGAACGGCGTCGACGTGGCGCCGGGCCAGGTCGTGCTGTTCGAGAACGTGCGCTTCAACAAGGGCGAAAAGAAGAACAGCGAGGAACTGGCGCAGAAGTACGCTGCGCTCTGCGACGTGTTCGTGATGGATGCCTTCGGCACCGCGCACCGCGCCGAAGGCTCGACCCATGGCGTCGCGAAATTTGCGAAGGTGGCCTGTGCCGGTCCGCTGCTGGCCGCGGAACTCGATGCGCTCGGCAAGGCGCTGAAGACGCCGGCCCGTCCCATGGTGGCCATCGTCGCCGGCTCCAAGGTGTCGACCAAGCTCGACGTGCTGACCTCGCTGTCCGATCTCTGCGACCAGCTCATCGTCGGCGGCGGCATTGCCAACACCTTCCTCGCGGCGGCCGGCTACAAGGTCGGCAAGAGCCTCTGCGAGCATGACCTGATCGATACCGCGAAGAAGATTGCCGAGAAAGTGAGCGTGCCCTTGCCGGTGGACGTGGTGGTGGCCGAAGTCACCGGCCCCATCGACGACTTCATGGCCTTCGTGAATGCCGCCCCGGCCGTGGTCAAGAACGTCGAGGACGTCGGTGACAACGACATGATTCTCGATGTCGGCCCGAAGACCGCCGCACAGTTCGCCGAGATGCTGAAGGCATCGAAAACCATTCTCTGGAACGGGCCCGTCGGCGTGTTTGAAGTCGACCAGTTCGGTGCCGGCACGAAGGCCCTGTCGCTCGCGATTGCCGAGAGCAGCGCCTTCTCGATTGCCGGCGGCGGCGACACGCTGGCGGCCATCGACAAGTACGGCGTGGCCGACAGGATTTCCTACATCTCCACCGGTGGCGGTGCCTTCCTCGAGTTTGTCGAAGGCAAGACGCTGCCGGCCGTGGCGGCGCTCGAAGACGCCGCCAAGAACTGACATGCCCTCTCCCGGCGGGAGAGGGGTGACCCATTACGAGGAGTAACGAGACATGGCACTGATCAGCCTGCGGCAACTGCTGGACCACGCCGCCGAGAACGGTTACGGCGTTCCGGCGTTCAACGTCAACAACCTGGAACAGATGCGCGCCATCATGGAGGCCGCGCAGAAGACCAACTCGCCGGTGATCGTGCAGGCCTCGGCCGGTGCGCGCAAATACGCCGGCGCGCCTTTCCTGCGCCACCTCATCCTCGCCGCCATCGAGGAGTTTCCCGAGATTCCGGTGTGCATGCACCAGGATCACGGCACCAGCCCCGCCATCTGCCAGCGCTCCATCCAGCTCGGCTTCTCGTCGGTGATGATGGACGGCTCGCTGGGCGAGGATGGCAAGACGCCGATGGACTACGACTACAACGTGCGCGTCACGAAGAACGTGGTCGAGCTGGCCCATGCCTGCGGCGTGTCGGTGGAAGGAGAGATCGGCTGCCTGGGTTCGCTGGAGACCGGCATGGCCGGTGAAGAGGACGGTGTCGGCGCCGAGGGTGTGCTCGACCACTCGCAACTGCTGACCGATCCGGAAGAAGCCGCGCAGTTCGTGCGCGACACTGGCGTCGATGCGCTGGCCATCGCCATCGGCACCAGCCACGGCGCCTACAAGTTCACCCGTCCGCCCACGGGCGACATCCTGGCCATCGAGCGCGTGAAGGCCATTCATGCCCGCATTCCCAACACCCATCTGGTCATGCACGGCTCGTCCTCGGTGCCGCAGGACTGGCTGGCCGTGATCAACGAGTTCGGCGGCGACATCAAGGAAACCTACGGCGTGCCGGTGGAGCAGATCGTCGAGGCCATCAAGCACGGCGTGCGCAAGGTGAACATCGACACCGACCTGCGCCTGGCCGCCACCGGCGCCATCCGCCGGCACATGGCGAAGAACCCGGCCGAGTTCGACCCCCGCAAGTACTTCAAGGACTCCATCGTCGCCATGCGCGACATCTGCATCGACCGCTACGAGGCCTTCGGCACCGCCGGCCAGGCCGGCAAGATCCGCGTGCAGTCGCTGGAGGCCATGACCGATCGCTACACCAGGGGCGAGCTCAGGCAGAGTGTGAACTGACGCACATTCAGGCTTCATAAAAAAAGCGCCTTTAAAGGCGCTTTTTTTATATCCGCAGAAAAAGTGCAGGAATCGGGACGGACGGCAGCAAA
>DAIRDY010000169.1:2816-5176 GCA_036795935.1 Moraxellaceae bacterium
GTGGCCACCGGCAGCAGCCGCAGCAGCCATCGCGTACAGATGCGCGTGCTGGTGGTCGACGACAGCCTGGCCGTGCGCCAGTACATGAGCACCAAGCTGCGCCAGCTGGCCGGCGACTCCTTCGATATCGAGATCGACCAGGCCGCCTCCGGCGAGGAGGCGGTCAGCAAGGTCGAGGCCACGCCCTATGACCTCGTCTTCCTCGATGTGGTCATGCCCGGCATGGGCGGGCACGAGGCCTGCCGCCGCATCAAGGGCATCCGCAAGACGCGCGTGGCCATGCTCTCCAGCCTGAAGTCGCAGGGCGACCACAAGGAGGGTCATATCGCCGGCTGCGACAACTACCTGACCAAGCCCCCGCAGGACGGCGACCTCCAGGCCGTGCTGCGCATCATGTACCTGCGCAAGTCCATCTCCGCATAAGGAAACGCGTTTATGGCAATGGATGACGCGCTGCGCGCCTTCCTGGTGGAAAGCGGCGAAAACCTGGCCCGTCTTGAAGAGGATCTGGTCGTCCTGGAGCGCACGCCCCAGGACGAGTCCACGCTGGCGAGCGTGTTCCGCTCCATGCACACCATCAAGGGCACCTGCGGCTTCTTCGGCTTCAACCGCATGGAGCGGCTGACGCACGCCGCCGAAGACGTGCTGGTGCTGCTGCGTGACGGCAAGCTGGCGCTGAGCCCGGCGCTGACTTCAGCACTGTTCGAGACCATCGATGCGGTGCGCGCCATGCTGGCGCATATCGAGCAGGACGGTACCGAGGGCGAGGAGGCACATGCGGCGCTGATCGACGCCTTCCATGCGCTGCTCGACGGCAAGGCCGTGCCCGCGCAGGCGCAGGCGCAGCTGCCCACCTCCACCGAGGAAGTGGAGCGCCACGGGCAGATCGCCGACTCGGCCATCCGTGTCGATGTCGGCCTGCTCGACAAGCTGATGAACGTGGTCGGCGAGCTGGTGCTCACCCGCAACCAGATCCTGCAGTACGCCGGCAACCAGACCGATCCGGTGCTGGCCAGCGCCTCGCAGCGCCTCAACCTCATCACCACCGAGCTGCAGGAAGGCGTCATGAAGACGCGCATGCAGCCGATCAGTACCGTGTGGAGTGCCTTCCCGCGCCTGGTGCGCGACCTCGAGCAGCACACCGGCAAGAAGGTGCGCCTCGAGCGCGAAGGTGGCGGCACCGAGCTCGACCGCAGCCTGCTGCAGGCCATCAAGGATCCGCTCACCCATCTGCTGCGCAATGCCATCGATCACGGCATCGAGTCACCAGCGGCCCGCCTTAAGGCCGGCAAGCCGGAAAGCGGCCTGCTGATGTTGCGCGCCTTCCACGAGAGCGGCTATGTGATTGTCGAGATCAGCGACGACGGCGCTGGCGTCGACACCGAGGCCGTGCTCGACCGTGCGCTGGGCCGCGGCCTGATTCGCCAAGAGCAGCTTGGCGGCATGAGCGAGCGCGACGTGCTCAACCTGCTGTTCCTGCCCGGCTTCTCGACGGCGGCGCAGGTCACCAACATTTCCGGGCGCGGCGTCGGTCTCGATGTCGTGCGCAACAACATCGAGCGCGTCGGCGGCACTGTCGACATCCAGACGCGGCGCGGCCAGGGCACTTCGTTCAAGGTCAAGATTCCGCTCACGCTGGCCATCATTCCCGCGCTCATCACCACCTGCCATGACGAACGCTATGCCATGCCGCAGGTGAACCTGCTGGAAATCGTCAAGCTCGATGCCGAGGAGCGCCGCCGCAAGATCGAGGCCGTGCACGAGTCGCGCGTGTTCCGCCTGCGCGGCAAGCTCTTGCCGCTGGTCGACCTGCGCGAGGTGCTGCGCCTGCCCGAGCGCAATGCCGAAGGCGCGATACACATTCTGGTGCTGCAGGCCGACAGTCGCTCCTTCGGCCTCATTGTCGATACCGTGCGCGACACCGAGGAAATCGTCGTCAAGCCGCTCGGGCGCCATTTCAAGACCGTCAACTGCTTTGCCGGCGCCACCATCATGGGCGACGGCCGGGTGGCGCTGATCCTTGATGCCGTGTCGATCGCGCAACGCGCGCATGTGCTGCAGGAAAACCAGCAGGGGCTGGGCTGGAAGCAGGCGCAGGAAGCCATCGAGAAAGTCGGTCACGACCGGCATTCGCTGCTGCTGATCCGCATAGGCGGCCGCGGCCAGGGGGCGATACCGCTGTCTTTCGTCAAGCGTCTTGAAGAGTTCCCCGTGGTCGGCATCGAGTATTCCTGCGGCAACGAGGTCGTGCAGTACCGGCAGACCATCCTGCCGCTGGTGCGCATCAGCAGCCTGCTGCAGGCATCCGATCAGGCGCCTGCGCATGGCGACGCCGTGCAGGTCATCGTGCATGACACCGG
>DAIRDY010000170.1:0-5164 GCA_036795935.1 Moraxellaceae bacterium
TCGTGGGGCGACTCTGTTGTGTGGGGGAAATGGACGCGACCGATCAGGCCGACTCGAACAGGGTGCTGCCGGCGTGCCAGCGGCGCAGGGCGTCCACCGTGACCCAGCGCTGGTCCATGCCAGCGACACCCTGGGGCAAGGGTTGTGCGAGATCGCCCAGGTGCGGCAACACCAGCAGGGCGTCGTCAAAACGCTGGCCGGTGGTGTGCACGGTGGGTGTGACCAGGGTCTGAAGGCTGGCGGCGGTGGCCGCGCGCAGGCCGTTGGCCGAGTCCTCGAAGGCCAGGCAGGCCTGCGCCGGCAGGCCCAGGGTGGACAAGACCTGCTGGTACACCAGCGGGTCGGGCTTCTTGCGTGCGGCGGTGGCCGCATCACCGATGGCCGCGAAGTGGCGCCGCCAATCCGGCCCGAGTGGGGTGCGCAGCAAGGCATCGATGTTGGCTGGTGTGGTGGTGGTGGCGATGGCCAGGCGAAGGCCGGCAGCGAGCGCCTCGCGCATGAGGCGCAACACGCCTGGGCGCAGCGGCAGCTGGCCGCCGCTCACGCGGCTTTCGTAGAGGCGCGTCTTGATGGCATGCACGCGGTCGATGGTGGTTCGCGCCGCGGCGCCGCTGGCGATCTCGGGTTCGACCATGTGCCAGTGGTGTGCGATGCGTTCCTTGCCGCCAGAGACCTGCAACAGGCGGATGTAGGTGGTCTCGTCCCAATGCCAGTCCAGGCGCACTTCGGCAAAGGCGTCGTTGAAGGCGGTGCGGTGGGCTTCTTCGGTGTCGGCCAGGGTGCCGTCGACGTCGAAGATGAGGGCCTCAAGCATGGGTTGCTCCTTCGGCGCCGAAGAGGCGGCTGCCAAGGATGTCGCTCGCCTGCAGCGTGGTGAGTTCTTCCGCGCTGAGCTCGTGGTCAGGCTGCGAAAACAGACGGCTGGCCTGTCTCAGGCGTGCACGGTCGAGCGCGTTGCGCACGCTGCGCGCATTGGCGAAATGGGGTTGCTCCAGCCGCAGGCCGAGGTAACGTCCGAAGGCCTCGGCGGCTTCCGGGCTGAAGCGGTGATTCTGCTCGGCGAGCATCCTGCGCGAGATCTGCATCAGCTCGCCGGCGCTGTAGTCGGGAAAGGTGAGGTGGTGCGCAATGCGCGAGCGCATGCCGGGGTTGGACTGAAAGAAGGTGTTCATCCTGTCCTCGTAGCCGGCCAGGATCACCACGAGGTCGTCGCGGTGGTTCTCCATCACCTGCAGCAGGATCTCGATCGCCTCCTGCCCGTAGTCGCGTTCGTTCTCGGGGCGGTAGAGGTAGTACGCCTCGTCGATGAAGAGCACGCCGCCCATGGCCTTCTTCAAAACCTCGCGCGTCTTCGGCGCGGTGTGGCCGATGTACTGGCCCACCAGATCGTCGCGCGTCACGGCCACCATGTGGCCCTTGCGCACATAGCCCAGCCGGTGAAGGATCTGCGCCATGCGCAGTGCCACCGTGGTTTTGCCGGTGCCGGGGTTGCCCGAGAAGCACATGTGCAGGCTGGGCGGCTGCGAAGGCAGACCCAGGCCGGTGCGGAGTTTGTCAATGACCAGCAGCGCCGCGATGTCGCGCACCCGGGCCTTTACTGGCGCCAGGCCCACAAGCTCATCGTCCAGTTCCTGCAGCACGGCCTCCACCTGCGTGCTGGCCAGCACCGCGCCCACCGAGCGCGGTGCCTTTGCCGGGGTGTGGGCCGGTGCCGGGCCCTCCACCGATGCGGCCGCGGTGGTCACGGCGGCATCGAGTGGTGGCGGCGTGCTGCCAGGAATGAGGTACGACATGGCGGCCCGTGCTTTCAGGTTGCGTCTTGGTAACGCTCGCCTTCAGGGCGCACCGCGCCGTAGCCGCGCGTGGTGTAGCGCAGGCTGCGGCCGTTCACTTCCTGTCGCTCCAGCATGAAGCCGGGTTCGGTGGGGGGTCGGTTGACGATGAAACTCATCACGATGGTCTCGACGTTGCGCGTCGAGTCGAAGGCCATCATGCGGATGTAGTGGCGCGGGAATGCTTTGCGGCAAGCCTGCACTTCCTGCAGCACGCCGGCAGCGTCCTGCAGGTCGAACATCGGGTGGCCGTACATGGCCCAGTAGGTGTTGCGCGGATGCGGGTCGTCGGTGTATTCCACGCTCCAGGCGTAGCCACGCTTGAGGCCGTACTCGATCTGCGCGGTGATCTCCGCGTCGGTGAGCTCGGGCAGGAAACTGAACTGGCCTTGTGTGAGGCGGCCGGTGGGGTTGGTCATCATGGTGTGCGGTCCTCTGTGTTGGAGCGGGTCAGGCCATCGCGGGCGTAGCCACGTAGTCACTGGAATCGGTGCTCTGGTAGTTGAAGCTGATCTCGCCCCAGGTATCGAGCGCGGCCTTGAGCGGGCTGCAGTGCTGCGCGGCCTGCTTCAGGATGGTCGGGCCTTCCTCCAGCAGGTTGCGGCCCTCGTTGCGCGCTTTCACCATGCATTCCAGCGCGACGCGGTTGGCCACCGCGCCGGCCTGGATGCCCATGGGGTGGCCGATGGTGCCGCCGCCAAACTGCAGCACCACGTCGTCGCCGAAGAGGTCGATCAGCTGGTGCATCTGGCCGGCGTGGATGCCGCCCGAAGCCACGGGCATGACCTTCTTCAGGTCGGCCCAGTCCTGGTCGAAATAGAGGCCACGTGGCAGATCGGTCTTGGTGTAGCTGTCGCGACAGACGTTGTAGTAGCCCTGCACCGTGAGCGGGTCGCCTTCGAGCTTGCCGACCGCGGTGCCGGTGTGCAGGTGGTCGCAGCCCGCCAGGCGCAGCCACTTGGCGATCACGCGGAAACTCACGCCGTGGTTCTTCTGCCGCGTGTAGGTGCCATGGCCCGCACGGTGCATGTGCATAATCATGTCGTGCTTGCGGCACCAGTTCGCCATGCTCTGGATGGCGGTGTAGCCAATGACCAGATCCACCATCACGATGACCGAGCCCAGTTCTTTCGCGAACTCGGCGCGCTCGTACATGTCTTCCATCGTGGCGGCGGTTACGTTCAGGTAGCTGCCTTTCACTTCACCGGTCTCGGCGCTGGCCTTGTTCACCGCGTCCATCACGAAGAGGAAGCGGTCGCGCCAATGCATGAAAGGCTGCGAGTTGATGTTCTCGTCGTCCTTCATGAAATCGAGCCCGCCCTTGAGGCCTTCGTACACCACGCGGCCGTAGTTGCGGCCCGAGAGGCCCAGCTTGGGCTTGGTGGTGGCGCCCAGCAGCGGGCGGCCGAACTTGTCCAGCCGTTCGCGCTCGACCACCAGGCCGGTCGGCGGGCCTTTGAAGGTTTTCACGTAAGCCACCGGGATGCGGATGTCTTCCAGGCGGGCGGCCTTCAGCGGCTTGAAGCTGAACACGTTGCCAATCAGGCTCGCCGTCATGTTGGCGATGGAGCCTTCTTCGAACAGGATCAGGTCGTAGGCCACCCAGGCAAAGTACTCGCCCGGGCGGTTGGGCACCGGCTGCACCTTGTAGGCCTTGGCGCGGTAGCTGTCGCAGGCGGTCAGTCGGTCGGTCCACACCACCGTCCAGGTGGCGGTGCTCGATTCGCCGGCCACAGCGGCGGCGGCTTCTTCGGGGTCCACCCCGTCCTGCGGGGTGATGCGGAACAGGCACAACGTGTCCGTGTCCTTGGGCACGTAATCGGGCATCCAGTAGCCCATTTGCTTGTACTTGAGCACGCCTGCGCTGTAGCGCTTTTTGGCGTCCTTGATCTCGGTGGAACCTACGGGGGCGTTGCTCATGTGTTGCTCCAAAAAGTGAGGTTTGTCTGGGGTGGAGCGGACTTTAAATTTGGGTGTAAATAAAGTAAATTCACGATTTCTTGAATTTCGATTAAGGTTTTACTTAATGAAGAACGCCACCTTCCGGCAATTGCGCGTGTTCAGCGAGGTGGCGCGCCACCTCAGCTTTGCGCGGGCGGCGCAGGTGCTGCACCTCACCCCGCCGGCGGTGACGATGCAGATCAAGGAGCTGGAAGGGCACGTGGGCATGCCCCTGTTCGAGCGCAACGGCCGCAAGGTGGCGCTGACCACCGTGGGCGAGTACATGCTGGTTTATGCGCGCAAGATGCTGGCCACGCTCAAGGATGCAGAAGACGCCGCGGCCCGACTACAGAAACTGGAGACCGGCACTCTGGTGATCGGCATGGTGAGCACGGCGAAATACTTTCTGCCGCATCTCTTGGCTGAGTTCCGGCGCGAGCACGGCAACATCGACCTGCGTCTGGCAGTGAGCAACCGCGAACAACTGGTGAAGATGCTGCACGCCAACGAGGTGGACATCGCCATCATGGGCCGCCCGCCCAAGGAACTGGCCACGCGCGCCGAGCCGTTTGCTGCGCACCCGCACGTGTTCGTGGCACCGGTCGATCACCCGCTGGCGCTGGCGGCCCAGATGCCCGCAGCTCTGCTCAAGGAATACGACTTCATCGTGCGTGAGCAGGGTTCCGGCACACGCGCCGCGCTGGAGAAGTTTTTGCTCAGCGAGCACGTCGAGTTGCGCGTGATCATGGAAATGGCCAGCAACGAGACCATCAAACAGGCCGTGATGGCCGGCATGGGTCTGAGCTTCTTGTCGCTGCATACCGTGGGGCTGGAGCTGAACAGCCGGCTGCTGACGGTGCTGGACGTGGAAGGTGCTCCGGTGGTGCGCGCCTGGAACGTAGTGCACACCTTGTCCAAGCTGCTGTCTCCAGCTGCCGAGGCCTTTCGCTACTTCGTGTTGGAGCGGGGTGAGAGCTACCTGGCAGAGAACTTCCCTGCATCGTTCTCTGGGATGAATGCGGGCTGAAACGTCGTCGACCGCACTGCAGAACAGATAGAGCTCCCAAGCCGTGATCAGGTCATCGGTGATTCGCCGAACGCTGCAGTCGCGTCATCACCGAGTTCCAGATCCCGGCCGGCAAGGTGTACCTGTCGCCCATCATCGACTGCTTCGATGGCTTGGTCGTCAGCTGGACCATCGGGACGCGCCCTGACGCTGAACTCGTCAACACGATGCTCGATGCAGCCATTGAAACGGTGGTCGATACCAACGACCGGCCAGTCGTCCATTCTGATCGTGGAGCCCACTATCGTTGGCCTGGCTGGCTATCGAGGATCGGGGTCTCCTCGTTTTCAGTGCAATAAGTGACGGTACGCAAAGCTAGCACTGG